>NZ_JBOBDQ010000046.1:0-48382 GCF_050586565.1 Pseudomonas sp. WC1 | reverse complement strand
GAACGGAGGTCTTGCGGAGGGAGGTGACGGGCATGGATGCCCGTCAAGCGCTGCGCCCCAGGATGGGGCGTTCAGCGCGGTCCTCCCGGGAGCAAGGCCGGAGTGAGGGAACCCCGGAGCGAAGCGCAGGGGCCGTATGAATGGAGCGAGCGGCTTTGCCTACTTTGGCCAAGACCAAAGTAGGCCGCCGTAAGGGCGGAAAGGTGAATAAGCGTCGCCATCGCAAATGAATGCGCATACAACTTTCAAAACTAGCCACCCAACTAAAACCAGCAATCAGCAATCAGCAATCAGCAATCAGCAATCAGCAATCAGGCAGGCAAAACCGGTTCTGGCATCCCCAACCGCCGCGCCACATACAAATCAATCAGATACCGAGCAATCGACCGCCCCGCCGGCAAAGGCGGCAACGCATGCACATCGAACCACCGCGCATCCTCGATCTCATCCGCCTGCATGACAATCTCCCCCCCAGCGTACTCAGCATGAAACCCGAGCATCATCGAATGCGGAAACGGCCAGCACTGGCTGCCGACGTACTGGATGTTCTTCACCTCCACCGCCACCTCCTCACGCACCTCGCGCACCAGGCAATCCTCGGCCGACTCCCCCGGCTCGGCGAAGCCCGCCAGGGTACTGTAGACCCCACTGACGAAACGCGGCGAACGGGCCAGCAGCACCTCGTCCCCCCGAGTGATCAGCACGATCATGCTCGGTGAAATCCGCGGATAGCTGCGCAGGTCGCACGGCTGGCAATACATCGCCCGCTCCCAGCGGATCTGCGCCATCGGCTGGCCACAGCTGCCGCAAAAACGGTGCTCGCGGGCCCAGGTGCCGATCTGCGCGGCATAACCAAGTACCTTGTACGTATCGAAATCGCCTTCGAGCATGAAGCGGCGCAGCCCCTGCCAGCCACACCCCGGCACTTCGCTGGCGCTGCGTAGCTCCAGCAGGAACACCGGCTCGCCGTCCAGGTGTCCGATGCCATGCTCGCACAACACGTCCAGGTCCTGGCGCTTGAGCCAGTCGCGAGGGAACAACGCGCCGTTGGCGTCCATCAGGAACCCGTCCGGGCTGCGGGCGACGGCCAGTCCGCCGGAAATCTGCGGGTCGAGTACTGCGGTTGTCCAGCGTGCTGACATGGTTTCGGGTCCCTAGATGGCGCCCGCCACTGTCAGTCAGTCGGCGAACGTCGGTTGCTGTTTGCTCATGTGGGCGGCCATGGCCACGCGCAGGTCTTCGGACTGCAGCATGGCGGCGTTCCAGGTGGCGATGTACTCCAGGCCATCGTCGATGCGATGGTCGCGCATGTAGCTGATCATCTCCTTGGTGCCGGCCACGGCGATCGGTGATTTTGCGGCGATCTCGCGGGCGATGGCAAAGACCCCGTCGAGCAGCGCCGCCTGGTCATCATAGACGCGGTTGACCAGGCCGATGCGCAACGCTTCCTGGGCGTCGACCATACGGCCGGTGTAGGCCAGCTCACGCATGATGCCGTCACCGATGATCCGCGGCAAACGTTGCAGGGTGCCGACATCGGCGGCCATGCCCATGTCGATCTCCTTGATCGAGAACTGCGCATCACCGGCGCAGTAGCGCATGTCGCAAGCCGAGACCAGGTCGATGGCGCCACCGATGCAGTAGCCCTGGATCGCCGCCAGCACCGGCTTGCGGCAGTTGTCCACGGCGTTGAACGAGCCCTGCAGGCGCAGGATGGTGCGACGCATCATCCGAGCGTTGCGGCCGACGTCCTTGCCCAGTTGCTGGGCCAGCGCGGCCAGCATCATCAAGTCGATACCGGAGGAGAAATGCTTGCCGGCGCCGCTGAGTACCACCACCCGCACCGCGTCGGTGTCGTCGATCCACTGGAAGATCTGGACCAGCTCCTCCCAGAAGGCGGCGTTCATCGCGTTGATCTTTTCCGGGCGGTTGATCTGCACGTGGGCGATGTGGTCGGTCAGTTCGACCTTGAACGCGGTGTATTCGGTCACGGACGGCACTCCTGTGGGGAAAGGATTCACAACGGCGGATCTTAGCGCACCCGCAAGGCGGTGCATGTGCCAAAAGCCGGACTGGACAACTTGCACCCTGACGCACGATCCGGCACCGTGCGCCACTGCTGAATCAAAAGGATACAAATTCATGTCCCGCTCCCTGACCGGCGCCCTCGCCCACAGCTTCCTGGGCCAGTCGCCGCGTTGGTACAAGGCCGTCATCTGCCTGTTCCTGCTGCTCAATCCCTTGCTACTGGCAACCCTCGGTCCGGTGGTCACCGGCTGGGTGCTGGTGATCCAGTTCATCTTCACCCTGGGCATGGCACTCAAATGCTACCCGTTGATGCCCGGTGGCCTGCTGCTGGTCGAGGCGCTGCTGCTGCGCTTGACCACGCCCGAAGCCCTGTACGAGGAGTTGCAGCACAACTTCCCGGTGATCCTGCTGCTGATGTTCATGGTCGCCGGCATCCATTTCATGAAGGAACTGCTGCTGTACCTGTTTTCGCGGATCCTGCTCGGCGTGCGCTCCAAGGCCGTGCTGAGCCTGCTGTTCTGCGTGTTGTCGGCGTTCCTCTCGGCGTTCCTCGATGCCCTGACCGTGACCGCGGTGATCATCAGCGCCGCTGTAGGCTTCTATGCCGTCTACCACCGGGTCGCCTCGGGTGCCAATCCTCGTGAGGAATCGGCGCTGGACAGCGACCATCAGGTCGAGCAGTTGCACCGCGAAGACCTCGAGCAGTTCCGCGCCTTCCTGCGCAGCCTGCTGATGCATGGCGCGGTGGGCACGGCGCTGGGTGGCGTGTGCACCTTGGTGGGCGAACCGCAGAACCTGCTGATCGGCCATGAAATGGGCTGGCATTTCGCCGACTTCTTCCTCAAGGTCGCGCCGGTGTCGATGCCGGTGCTGGCGGCGGGCCTGGTGACCTGCGTGCTGCTGGAGAAGCTGCGGCTGTTCGGCTACGGCACGCTGATGCCCGAACGCGTGCGCCAGGTGCTGGCCAGCTACGCCGCCGAGGACGATGCCGCCCGCACCCAGGCGCAACGGGTGGCGCTGGTGGTACAGGGCCTGGCCGCGCTGATCCTGATCGTCTGCCTTGGCCTGCACATCGCGGAGGTGGGCCTGATCGGCCTGCTGGTCATCGTGTTGATCACCGCCTTCACCGGCATCACCGACGAGCATCGCCTGGGCCGTGCGTTCCAGGATGCCATGCCGTTCACCTCGCTGCTGGTGGTGTTCTTCGCCGTGGTCGCGGTGATCCACCAGCAGCAACTGTTCAGCCCGCTGATCGCCTGGGTGCTGGCGCTGCCCAGCGAGCAGCAGCCGGGCATGCTGTACCTGGCCAACGGCCTGCTCTCGGCAATCAGCGACAACGTGTTCGTCGCCACCATCTACATCACCGAGGTCAAGCAGGCGTTCGTCAATGGCGCGATGAGCCGCGAGCACTTCGAGACCCTGGCGGTGGCGATCAACACCGGCACCAACCTGCCCAGCGTGGCCACGCCCAATGGCCAGGCGGCGTTCCTGTTCCTGCTGACCTCGGCAATCGCACCGCTGATTCGCCTGTCGTATGGGCGCATGGTGTGGATGGCGCTGCCCTATACCGTGGTGATGGGCGGCCTGGGCTGGTGGGCGGTGACCTACTGGCTGTAATCGGACCATCTGTAGGAGCGGCTTCAGCCGCGATCACCCGCAGAGCGGGTGCCAGATTCCGCGGTGCCTGCATCGCGGCTGAAGCCGCTCCTACGGATGACCGCGTATCCCGCACCTGCTTTCTCTCCTCCCGTGCCCCCATCCGTCGAACCTGACTATCGTTCAGCACTGCTGTCGATTCTCGCCAACCCCGTTCGACTATCCAGCACACACCCGAGGAGGTTCACCCCATGCGCAAGCTCATCGTCGCCGCCTTCGTCACCCTCGACGGCGTCATGCAGGCCCCCGGCGGGCCGGAGGAAGACACCAGCGGCGGCTTCACCT
Source organism: Pseudomonas sp. WC1 (assembly GCF_050586565.1). Taxonomy (NCBI): domain Bacteria; kingdom Pseudomonadati; phylum Pseudomonadota; class Gammaproteobacteria; order Pseudomonadales; family Pseudomonadaceae; genus Pseudomonas; species Pseudomonas sp. WC1. Next base: position 44,413 of record NZ_JBOBDQ010000046.1, on the reverse strand, counting down.
TTGGTGGCTGGATCCCGCCCCTGGCCGACGAGGCCTTCGGCCAAGCCATGCAGACCTTGTTCAGCCAACCGTTCGAACTGCTGCTGGGGCGACGCACCTACGATATCTTCGCCGGGTTCTGGCCAAAGGTCGGGCCCGAGGCGCCGGACCGGCCCTTGGCCGACCTGTTCAATGGCGTGGCCAAGCATGTCGCCACGCACCATCCCGAATCCATCGACTGGCAAAACAGTCACCCGTTGGGCGCTGATGTGACGGGGGCGGTGCGCGCCCTCAAGCTACAGGACGGCCCGACGCTGCTGACCCAAGGCAGCGGCGAACTGGTACGCCAACTGCTGGCGGCCGGCCTGGTGGATGAACTGCGGTTGCTGATCCACCCCTTGCTGCTTGGGCGTGGCAAGCGCCTGTTCGGTGACGATGCCCAGGCCGCGGCCTTCACACTGGTGGAGTCGAGCAGCACGCCCAAGGGCGTATTGCTCGCCCACTACGTGCGCAGCGGCGAGGTGCAAACGGGATCGTTCTGACCAATCAGTCGAGCAGGCGCTTGAAGGCGCTGGCGAGGCCTGCGTCCGTTTTCCCCGGCGCCTTGTTATCATCCAGGCCCAACCGGGAGGGAACCCATGCTCGCCATACGCCGCGCCAGCCGTCACGACGCGCTGGACACGTACGCCATCCGCCGCCAGGCGATCCTGTGGCAGTGCACCGAAGCCTACGATGCCACCCTGGCCCAGGCCTGGGCCGACGTACCGTTCACAGAAGGCTACGCGGCCCTGGTCGCCGAGCATTTCCACCTTGCCTGCATCGACGACACGATCGTCGCCACTGGCATGCTCGACCGGCACAGCGGTGAACTGGGTGCCCTGTTCGTACTGCCGGCATTCATGGGCCGTGGCATCGCCCGGGCGATGGTCGAACACCTCGAAGGCATCGCCAGGGCCGAAGGTCTGGAAGATGTCCACCTGGACTCGACCTTGAACGCAGCGGCGTTCTATCGCCGCTGCGGCTACATCGGCGATGCGCTGTCGATCTACCAGTCACCATTCGGCCTCGAACTGTCCTGCATCCCCATGCGCAAGGTGCTGGCCGGGGTATAAGATCAAAGCCCCCTGCGCCCCGGAGACTCGCCCCATGCTACCCACCGCCACCTCCCAGCACAGTGCCCGTCGGGTCCGCTTGCAGGCCCTGCGCGGCCGGGTCGGCCTGGGGCTGGTGGCCGGATTGTCGGTGCTGGCCGGCATGACCGACGCCATCGGCCTGCTGGCGTTGGGCGACTTCGTATCATTCATGAGCGGCAACACCACGCGCCTGGCGGTGGCCATCAGCCAGGCGGACCTGGCGCTGATGCTGCGCCTGGCCCTGGCGATCCTCAGTTTCGTGCTGGGCAACACCCTGGGTGTATTGCTGGCCCGCCGCTTGCGCCGCCGCGCCGCACCCTTGCTGCTGATTACCGCCAGCCTGCTGGCGTTTGCCGCAGCGTGGCCTGCGCCCACCACATTGCCCGCGTTGATCGCGGCCACCTTGGCCATGGGCATGCTCAACGCCGTGGTCGAACAGGTGAACGGCCTGCCGATCGGCCTGACCTACGTAACCGGCGCGCTGTCGCGCTTCGGCCGTGGCCTGGGGCGTTGGTTGCTGGGTGAGCGGCGCCATGGCTGGCGGGTACAACTGGTGCCCTGGAGCGGCATGCTGCTGGGTGCCGCGCTCGGGGCCTGGCTGCAGCAACGGCTGGGCTTGCAGGCGCTGGTGACGGTGTTCATCCCGCGTGCCTGGCAACTGGGCTACATGCCGCGCTGAGGGCCATGAGCATTCCTTGAACGGCAGGCGCGCAGACGTCGATAGTCACTATCGAGCACAGCGATTTCCATCGTGCCACCGTGGCCAATAACCTGGGTTCATCGATCCGACAGCCCACGGTATCATCCCGATGAACACCACCGCCCGCCTCCTCCTCGCCACCCTGGCCATCGCCGTGCTGGGCGGTTGCGCCAGCCATCCTGAGCTACGCCCCTACAGCGCCGAGGAAGCCCGTCAGCTGCAACTCGAGGCATTGCAACGCCAGGGTCTGAGCCAGGAAGAGTACGAGCGCCGCAAACTGGCCGTGTTGCGCGCCGATCACCAGCAAGCCGTGACCGACGCCGCCAGGGCCACGACCGCGATCAGCGGTTGACCTCGACCTCTTCCAGGAACGCCAGCAGGTGCTCGTTGAACGACACCGGCGCTTCCTCCATGACGAAGTGCCCGCAACCCGGCAGGATCACCCCGCGCACCGAGTCGGCATGCCCCTGCAGCGTACGCAGCGGCGCATCGCCCGTGGCGTGCTCGGCACCGATCGCCAGCACCGGCATGGGCAGCGGACGCCTGGCACGCTCGCGGTTCTGCCTGATGGTCTCGGGGATCGCCCGGTAATAGGCGAAGCCCGCCCGCATCCCGCCCGGCGAGGCGTAGGCACGGATATAGACATCCGCCGCCACCGCATGCCGATGGATCGCCCATCGGTCGAACATGAAGTTGAGGTAGCCCTCCTCACGTCCGGCGATCAGGAACTCCGGCAGATCGCGTACCTGGTTGAACAGGAAGTGCCAAAGGAAGATGTTGTCCTGCGGCGCCACGAAGATCGACGGCGCCTCGGCAAGCCCCGGGATCACCGCCTCGGCCACCGTCAGCGAGCGCACCGCCTGTGGCCGATCACTGGCCAGGGCATAGGCCACCCACATCCCCACATCGTGACCGACCAGGTGATAGCGCTCATGCCCCAGCTGGGTCATCGCAGCATGCAGCACAGCGGCGACGCTGCCGGTGTCGTAGCCCTGCTCGGGGCGGTCCGAGTCCCCCAGGCCCGGCGGGTCGATGGCGATGGCACGGAACCCGCGCGCGGCCAGGATCGGCAGCACATGGCGCCAGGCGTACCAGGTCTGTGGCCAGCCCGGCACCAGCAGCACCGGTTCGCCCGCGCCGGCCACGACACAGTGGATGCGCTGTCCCTGCACCTGCACATAGACATGCTCGAAGGCGTCAGCCAAAGACTCGATGGCCAGGTTCATACCCGAGCCCCCGTGTCGATGCCCAGCATGCGCTGGATCTGATGGGCGTCGATCGGTGCGCCGGCGAAATCGTCGAACACCTGGTCCGTGACCCGGATGATGTGGCGGTTGATGAACTCGACGCCTTCACGGGCGCCGTCCTCCTGATGCTTCAGGCAGCATTCCCATTCCAGGGTTGCCCACCCCGCGAAGTCGTACTGCGCCAGCCGCGAGAAGATGGCCTTGAAGTCCACTTGCCCGTCACCCAGCGATCGGAAGCGCCCGGCACGTTCGGTCCAATCGCTGTAGCCGCCATACACGCCCTGCCGACCGCTCGGGTTGAACTCGGCGTCCTTGACGTGAAACATGCGGATCAGTGGGTGATAGAGGTCCAGATAGGCCAGGTAGTCGAGTTGCTGCAGCACGAAATGGCTGGGGTCGAAGAGAATGCGGCAACGCACGTGCTCACCCACCAGGGCATGGAAACGTTCGAAGCTGGTGCCGTCATGCAGGTCCTCGGCCGGGTGGATCTCGAAGCACAGGTTGACACCCTGTTCGTCACAGCAGTCGAGTATCGGCCGCCAGCGCCGCGCCAGCTCTTCGAAGGCAGCTTCGACCAAGCCCTGGGGACGCTGCGGGAACGGGAACAGGTAGGGCCAGGCCAGCGAGCCGGAAAAGGTCCCCATGTCCTCCAGGCCCAGGTTGCGGCTGGCCCGAGCCGCCAGTGTCATCTGCTCGGTCGCCCAGGCGGTGCGTTCTGCCGGCCGCCCGGCCAGCGCGGCCGGGGCGAAGGCGTCGCACATCAAGTCGTAGGCCGGATGGACCGCGACCAATTGGCCGATCATGTGGGTGGTCAGCTCGCTGACCTGCAAGCCGTGCTCGGCCAGCCGCCCCTTGACCTCATCGCAGTAGCCGGTGCTCTGCGCGGCCAGTTCCAGGTCGAACAGCCGGGCGTCCCAGGCCGGGATCTGCAGCCCCTTGAAGCCCAACTGCCCCGCCCAGTCGGCAATGCTGCCCAGGCTGTCGAACGGCGCCGTGTCGCTGCTGAACTGCGCGAGGTGCAGACTGGGGCCTTTGAGTGTTCGCATGATGCAATCCTATTGTTTGTTGATCGACAAACAATAGTATTGAATGGCGCTGCCCGTCAATCGCAAATTGGCTAGAATGCGCTTTTCACGTAAGCAGGCAGACGGGCGATGGCAGGGCGACCTCGGGAATTCGACAAGCAACAGGCGCTGCGCAAGGCGATGCGGCTGTTCTGGGAACATGGCTACGAGGGCACCTCGATGTCGGCCCTGGTGTCCGCGCTGGGCATCGCCTCCGCGCGCATCTACGCGGCCTTCGGCAGCAAGCAGCAACTGTTCGAGGAAGCCGTGGCCCTGTACGAGTCGGCCGAGGGCGGCTTCGCCGACCGCGCCCTGGCCCTGCCGGATATCCACCAGGCCCTGGCACGGATGCTCGAGGACGCCATCAGCACCTACACCCGCGCCGACGAACCCAGGGGCTGCCTGGTGGTCAGCGCCGCCAGCGGCGTGGCACCGGACAACCTGGCCGTCCAGCAGTGGTTGTCCGGGCACCGCCGGCAGCGTACCGAGTCGATCATCGAGCGCCTGCGCCAAGCCCGTGACCAGGGGCAGTTGCCGGCCGACACGCAGGTCGAGGCCCTCGGCCACTTCTATGCCACCTTCCTCCACGGTATCTCCGTGCAGGCCCGCGACGGCGTGCCCGGAGAGGACCTGCGCAGTGCCAGCCGCCAGGCACTGACGCTGTTGCCGAGCCGGCAACCTTGACCTTATCGCCGCCCCGGCAAAGCTGTTAGCCTTGCCCTGTTCAGGTCACCACGGACAGCCCATGGCCAACCACAAGATCGAGATCCGCCGGCGCAACGTCGAAAAGATCCTGCAAGCCGCCGAGCAGGTGTTCGCCGACAAGGGCTACGCCGCCACCTCCATGGGCGATATCGCCGAACGGGCGCAACTGCCGCGCTCCAACCTGCACTACTACTTCAGCACCAAGGACGACCTGTACCGCGCCGTGTTGCAGGACCTGCTGGACGTCTGGAAACAGGATGCCCTGTGCTTCGAGCACTTCGACGACCCGCGGGTGGTGCTGACCAGCTACATCCGCGCCAAGATGGGCCACTCGCGCTCGCGGCCGCTGGGCTCGAAGATCTGGGCCGAGGAGATCCTCCACGGCGCCCCGCTGCTGGGCCCCAGCCTGGACGAAATCCTGGTGCCCTGGGCGCGGCTCAAGCAGGAGAAGATCCGCAGTTGGGTCGAGGACCGACGCATCCTGCCGGTCGAGCCGTCGGCGCTGCTGTACATGATCTGGGCGGCGACCCAGCACTACGCCGACTTCGGTTTCCAGGTCACCCTGCTCAATGACGGTGAGCCGCTGTCGGACATGGCGTTCGAGCAAGCGGTGCAGACCGTGACCGGCGTCATCCTGCGCGGCATCGGCCTGGAGCCGTGAGCAGCGCCCTTAGCGCCCCAGGTGCTCGCACAGAAAATCGATGAACACCCGGGTCTTGTGCGGCACATGGCTGCTGTTCGGGTACACCACGCTGATCGGCTGCCTCGGCAGCCTGTAGTCCGGCAATACCCGCCGCAGGGTGCCGTCGGCCAGGTCCTGCTCGACCAGCCAAGCCGGCAGCACGGCTACGCCCAGGGCGGCGCAGGCCATTGCCCGAATGGCGTGGGACGCATTGGACTGGTAGGCCGCCCGGCCGACAACGCTTGCACTCCCCGCCTGCGTGCTGTGCAAGGTCCAGGCGGTCGGGCTCTGCAGGTTACTGTTGGCAATCCAGGGTGTATCCGCCAGTTCCTCGGGCCGGTCAATGGCATGGCGAGCAAGAAAGGCCGGAGCAGCCACCAGCACAATGTCGTACTCGGCCAGCTGGCGACTGCGCAGGTTCGAGTCCGGCAACGCGCCAAGGCGCACCACCAGGTCGAGCCGCTCGGCAATCAGGTCGCTCAGCGACGAGTCGGTATCGTAGCTGAGCGACAACGCCGGGTAGCGCTCGGCGAACAGCGGGATCAGCGGCAGGATGAAACGCTCGCCGTACTCCCCGGTGGTGCTGATGCGCAGTTTGCCCGATAGGCCGTTGTGCCGGCGCAGTACATTGGCGAAGGCGCCTTCGACATCGCTGACGATCACCTTGAAATCTTCATAGAAACTTTGGCCGGTTTCGGTCGGGGCGATAGCACGGGTGCTGCGCGCCAGCAGCGTCACCCCCAGGGCCTGCTCCAGCGCCTTGACGTGCTGGCTGGCCATGGCTTTGCTGATGCCGAGAAAGTCCGCCGCCTTGGTGAAAGAGCCGAAATCGACCACCGCCAGAAACGTCTGCACCCGGTTGAGCTGGGTGTGGAGAGCCGTGCGCGGCATTGTTCACTTCCATCAAACAGAGTTTCAAGGGTAGCGACATCGACAGGGGCAGTCCACGACACCTACTCTGCGCGTCGAAAAGGAGTGGCAATGACGTACCGGTATCGCGTGGCAACGATCTTCCTGATGGGGTTCTTCATCGACTGCATCAACCTGTTCATGCCGACCGTGGCGTTGCCACGGATCGCCGCCGAGTTCGCCATCGGCAACGCCAGCAGCGCGTGGGTTGGCAATGCCTACATGCTCGGGCTGACCCTGGCCGTGCCGGTGAGCACCTGGCTGGCCAATCGCTGGGGCGCGCGGCGGCTGTTGAGCGCAGCCATGCTGACGTTCAGCGTGGCGGTGTGGGGCTGCGGCGAGGCGCAGAGCTTTGCCGCGTTGATTGCCTGGCGCCTGGTTCAGGGCATGGCCGGTGGCTTGCTGATCCCCGTGGGGCAGGCGCTGACCTTCGAACGCTTCCAGGGCCCGGAGCGCGCCCGTGTGTCCACCCTGGTGATGGCCGTTGCGCTGCTGGCGCCGGCGCTGTCACCTACCCTTGGCGGGTTGATCGTCGACCATGGCCGCTGGCCGTGGGTCTTCCACAGCAACATTCCGCTGGCCCTGCTGACGGCGGCGCTGGCCTGGGCCTGGCTTGACCAGGCACCGGGTCCGACAGCGCCACGCCCGGACTTCAAGGGATTGCTGCTGGTCAGCGCCGCCCTCGCCTGCCTGCTGCTGGGCCTGTCGCTGTATGGTGCCGGCCATGGCGCCCTGCTGGCCATCGCCTGCCTGCTGGCGGGTGTGTCCTGCGCCTTGCTGTACCGCGCCCATTACCAACGCGCTGCGGCAGGCATCGTCGAGCTGAAGCTGCTCGCCAGCCCCCGCCTGCGAGTCTCGATGCAGGTCTACCATGCGATCCCCGGGGTGTTCACCGGGGTCAACCTGTTGAACATCTTCTATCTGCAGGATGTGCTGCAGCTGAGCGCCCAGGCCACCGGCCTGTTCATGCTGCTCTACGCCGCCGGGGCCTTCGCCGCCATGTTGCTGGCCGGCCGCCTGTACAACCGCGTCGGTGCCGCCCGCCTGTTGCTGCTCGGCATGCTCCTGCACAGCCTGGGTATCTGCCTGCTGGTCATGGTCGATACCCCGACGGACAACGCCGTACTGATGGCGGCCTACGGCCTCATGGGCATCGGCGGCGGCATCGGTGCCAACACCGCCCAGACCACCGCGCTGCTCGACTTCAGCGGCGAGCGGATGCAGCAGGCCAGCGTGCTGTGGAACCTCAATCGACAGATGGCCTTCAGCGTCGGCGCCGCCTTGCTGCTGATGATCTTCAACCTGTTGCTGGTGGGCCTGAGTACGCCGGACGCCTATCACCTGACCTTCACTCTGGCCGCGCTGCTCGGGCTGGCGCCACTGATGACACTGCACACACTACCCCCGGAGCCCCCTCGCCATGCCTGACCAAGCGATTGCCCGCGCCGAACGCAGCATTCATCACGTTCATGAGCTGATCCACAGAATCTTCACCCGCCCAGCGGCCGAGACCCAGGCAGTGCTCGGTGGACTGATGGCGGTGTTCGCCGATGATTTCAGCATGGTCGGCACGGCGGGCACGGTGGTGACCCGCGCACAGGTGGAGCAACTATTCAGCCGGGCGGCCGGCGCACGGCCAGGGCTGGAGATCGTCGTCAGCGACGTCCAGGTGGTATGGCAGGCCGGGGTGAACGTAGCAGTGCGCTACAAGGAAACCCATCGGTTGCAGGGTGTGGTGCAGGCACGCTGGTCACTGGCACTGCTGGAGTGCAGCAACCGCGGCGTGGTGTGGCGCTGCCTGCACGAGACCGCAATCAGCTAGCGCGGAGCTCGAGCAGGCATCACCGCTGCCGAGGCGTGTTTATCGACGGCCTCCTCAACCCGCCTCACGATAGGGATTGCGCGGATCCTGCGTCCAGTTCATGTATGGCTTGCCGGTGTCCTGCGCCTGCATGTCGATGCAACCTTCCACCGGGCAGGTGATCTGGCACAGGTTGCAACCCACGCACTCGGCCTCGATCACACTGTAGGCGTGAGTGCCGTCAGCCTTCAGGGTGCTGGCGATGGCCTGGTGCGAGGTGTCCTCGCAGGCGATGTGGCAGCGCCCGCAGCCGATGCAGGCGTCCTGGTCGATCTGCGCCACCGACTTGTAGTTGATGTCCAGGTATTTCCAGTCGGTGGTGTGCCCAACGGCCTGGCCACGAAACGCCTCGAGGTTGCGGTGGCCATGTTGGTCCATCCAGCGCGACAGGCCGTCCTGCATGTCGTCGACAATGCGAAAGCCGTGCAGCATCGCCGCCGTGCACACCTGTACCGCGCCGCTACCCAGGGCGATGAACTCGGCGGCGTCGCGCCAGGTGCCGATACCGCCGATGCCGCAGATCGGCAGCCCGCGGGTCTCGGGGTCACGGGCGATCTCGGCGACCATGTTCAGGGCGATCGGCTTGACCGCCGACCCGCAGTAGCCGCCATGGGTGCTCTGGTCGCCGACGATGGGGTGCGCGACCATGCGGTCCAGGTCGACGCTGGTGATCGAGTTGATGGTGTTGATGAGCGACACTGCGTCCGCCCCGCCCCGGTGGGCAGCGCGCGCCGACTGGCGGATGTCGGTGATATTGGGGGTGAGCTTGACGATCACCGGCAGCGTGCAATGGGTCTTGCACCAGCGGGTGACCATTTCCACATATTCGGGCACCTGGCCGACGGCGGCGCCCATGCCGCGCTCGGGCATGCCGTGGGGGCAGCCGAAGTTGAGCTCGATGCCATCGGCGCCGGTGGCTTCCACCAGCGGCAGGATGAACTTCCAGGATTCTTCGACGCACGGCACCATCAGCGACACGATCAGCGCACGGTCGGGCCAGTCCTTCTTCACCTGGGTGATCTCGCGCAGGTTGATCTCCAGCGAGCGGTCGGTGATCAGCTCGATGTTGTTGATGCCCTGCACCTGGCGGTTGGCGCCGTAGTGCGCCGAGTAGCGCGACGACACGTTTACCGCCGCCGGGTCCTCGCCCAGGGTCTTCCACACCACCCCTCCCCAGCCGGCCTCGAAGGCGCGGATTACGTTGTAGGCCTTGTCGGTGGGGGGCGCGGAAGCCAACCAGAATGGATTGGGTGCCTTGATGCCGGCGAATACGATGGACAGGTCGGCCATTTACGCAGCCTCCACGTTGAGCATGAGTTGGGCATGGATGGCTTCGGCGGCCAGCTTGCCATGTTGCACGGCCTGGACGGTGAGGTCCTGGCCCAGCGCGGTACAGTCGCCGCCGGCGTAGATGCCGGGGATGGAGGTACGCATGTGCGCGTCCACCTGTATGCGCTCGCCGTCGCGGGCCAGTTGCGCCGCCAGCGGATCGCCGAGGCTTTGCTCATCGAAGCGCTGGCCGATGGCCTTGAAGATCGCGTCGGCGGCCAGCTCGAAGGTTTCGCCGGTATCGCCCAGGCGTCCGTCGATCAATTGCGTGCGCGCGAAGCGCATGCCACGCACGCGCCCGGCATCATCCAGCAGCACGGCATCGGGCCGTGCCCAGGTGTGCAGGCGCACCTGATTGTGCTTGGCAATTTCCTGCTCATGGCCGGTGGCGCCCATGTCGGCTTCGCCGCGGCGGTACACCAGGTTGACGTCGCGGGCGCCCAGGCGGCTCATCTGCACGGCCATGTCGATGGCGGTGTTGCCGGCGCCGAGCACCAGGCAGCGGTCAGCCAACGGCAGCTGGGTGAGGTCGTCAGCCTGGCGCAGCTCACGGATATAGTCGGTGGCGGCAAGCAGGCCCGGCGCGTCTTCGTCCGCCAGGCCCAGCTGGCGCACGGCCCCCAGGCCCAGGCCGAGGAACACCGCGTCGTACTGGCCGTGGAGCTCGGCCAACGACAGGTTGCCGCCCAGGCGCTGGCCATGGAGGATCTCGATTCCGCCGATGCCCAGCAGGAATTCCACTTCGCGCTGGGCGTAGTCGTCCACCAGCTTGTAGCGGGCGATGCCGTATTCGTTGAGACCACCGGCCCTCTCCCGCGCCTCGAAGATCACCACGTCGTGGCCGTGCATGGCCAGCCGGTGCGCGCACGACAATCCGGCGGGGCCGGCGCCGACCACGGCGATGCGCTTGCCACTGGCCGGTGAGCGCTGGAACGGATGCTCGGTGAAGTCGGCATGGTCCAGGGCGTAGCGCTGCAATTGGCCGATCAGCACCGGGGCGCACTCCTGGGCGTTGTTGCGCACGCAGGCTTGCTGGCAAAGGATCTCCGTGGGGCAAACCCGGGCGCAGCTGCCGCCAAGGATGTTGGCCGAGAGAATGCGTTCGGCGGCGCCCTGCAGGTTCTCGTCACTGATGCGGTGGATGAACGAGGGGATGTCGATTTCACTGGGGCACGCATTGACGCACGGCGCGTCGTAGCAGTACAGGCAGCGCGCGCTCTCGACAGCGGCCTGGCGGGCGGTGAGCGGGGGCGCGAGGTCGCTGAAGGCCTCTGCCAGCTGGTCGGCGCCGGCGCGGGGGCGCGGCAAGTGGTTCAGGGCATCGATCACGGTTGTAGCCTCTCGCTTTTTTATGGGTTCAGGCGGCGGTCACTCGCCTGTCCGTTCTGGGGGATGGCAGTCAACAGGAGCATGTGTGTTGTAATCAGGGTGCGCTTTGCGCCCCTATCGCCGGCAAGCCGGCTCCCACAGGTTGTGCATTCAGCAGCCACGACGCGCTGTCTGTGGGAGCCGGCTTGCCGGCGATAGGGCTGCGCAGCAGCCCCAGCTGCTTCAGCGCTGAACCGGCGTCGGTTTCTGCCGTTCGGCACGCCGTTCCAGCACCTCGTACACCGAGGGATAGGCCGGGCGCTCCACATAACGCCCCGCGCCCGGCTCGGCACGCAGGTCGCCATCGGCCCAGAGCACCTTGCCCTGGCTGACGGTGTGGCTGGGGACGCCGCGCACTGTGCGGCCTTCGAAGATGTTGAAATCGACCCGCTGGTGGTGGGTCTGGGCGCTGATGGTACGGGTGCCCTGCGGGTCCCACAGCACCAGGTCGGCATCGGCGCCGACGCGGATCGCGCCCTTGCGCGGGAACAGGTTGAAGATCTTCGCGGTGTTGGTGGAGGTCAGCGCGACGAACTCGTGCATCGACAGGCGCCCGCTGTTCACCCCGGCGTCCCACAGCACCGCCATGCGGTCTTCGATGCCGGCGGTGCCGTTGGGGATCCGGCTGAAGTCGTTGCGGCCCATGGCCTTCTGCTCGGCGCAGAAGCAGCAATGATCAGTGGCCGTGGTGTGCAGGTTGCCCGACTGAAGGCCACCCCACAGCGCCTCCTGGTGCTCGCGCGGGCGGAACGGCGGGCTCATCACGTAGCCGGCGGCGGTGGCCCAGTCCGGATCACGGTAAACGCTGTCGTCGAGCAGCAGATGCCCCGGCAGCACCTCACCGTAAACCGGCTGGCCCTTGGCCCGGGCATAGGTGATCTCATCCAGCGCCTCGCGGCTGGAGACATGCACCAGATACAGCGGCGTGCCCAGGGTTTCGGCGATGCGGATGGCGCGGCTGGCGGCCTCCCCTTCGACCTGGGACGGACGCGACAGCGGGTGTGCCTCGGGGCCGGTCAGGCCCTGGGCGAGCAATTTTTGCTGCAGGTGATAGACCAGCTCGCCGTTTTCGGCGTGCACCGTGGGTACCGCGCCCAGTTGCAGGCAGCGTTCGAAGCTGGCCACCAGGGTGTCGTCGGCGGCCATGATCGCATTCTTGTAGGCCATGAAGTGCTTGAAGCTGTTCACTCCATGCTGGGCGACCAGTTCACCCATCTCCTCGGCGACCTGCTCGCTCCACCAGGTGATGGCGACGTGGAAGCCATAGTCGCTGGCACTCTTCTGCGCCCAGCCGCGCCAGGTATGGAAGGCTTCGAGCAGCGACTGCTGCGGGTTGGGGATGACGAAGTCGATGATCGAGGTGGTGCCCCCGGCCAGACCCGCGGCAGTGCCGCTGAAGAAGTCCTCGCTGGCCACCGTGCCCATGAACGGCAGCTGCATGTGGGTGTGCGGGTCGATGCCGCCGGGCATCAGGTACTGGCCACTGCCGTCGAGGATCTCACAGTCGGTGGGGGCTTCGAGGTCTTTGCCGATGGCGCGGATCAGGCCATCGGCACACAGGACATCGGCGGGGTAGCTCTCTTCATGGGTAACCACGGTGGCGCCACGGATCAACAGGGACATGCCGTTTTCCTCGCAGGCTGACCGGTCTTCTGGCCGGTTCTTGGAATTGTGTTGGCCGGGCGCTGGAGGTGATTTCATCAATCCTGTCAGGCCTGACAAGAATCGAGGCTAGTATCTGATCGGATATTCATCAAGAAAAAATATATGCAACCATCAAAAACAATAACTAATTGATTTTTAAAAATTTATTCACCAGCTCACCAAAAAGTGACACCCCTTCACCATTTTGACGCACTTGACAGGAAGCCAAATTGGTCAAGATTTTCTACGCAAAATCAGGTGTTTGTTTACTGGCTGGATGGCGCAGGCCGCGCCGGTGTTTTTCCAGGTTGCACCCGTTTGAACCACGCGGGTGCTGGACCGGCCAGACAGACGGCATGCCCAGGAGCTCCCGCTTCGCCTGCCGCCTTGATGAATGCCTTTGCAGGTCAGTGAGTTACCTCCGGTCGGCGGCGGCCTGCCGGGAAGGCGCGGGCTTTCCCGGCACGTTTGTTGAAAACGCAGGCCACAACCGCCTGGCCGGGCCGGAGGTGCAGTACTGGTGGTGTGTGTACTCCGGCCATCGCGTCAGCCCGATGAGCGACAACTACAAGAAAAAAGACCTGGAGAACCCCATGCAACAGAGCAGATCGCAAGTGGTCGAGCAGCATGGCCTGTACGAGCTCGACGCCGGCAGCGACGTCCTCGACAGCCCCCGCTACAACCACGACATCGCACCGACCAAGGTGCACCAGCGCACCTGGAACAAGTGGCACATCACTGCGTTATGGGTGGGCATGTCCATCTGCGTGCCTACCTACACCCTTGGCGGCGTGCTCACCGCCTACTTCGGCCTGAGCGTGGGCGAGGCGCTGCTGGCGATCCTGCTGGCCAACCTCATCGTGCTTATCCCGCTGACCCTCAACGCCTTCCCCGGGACCAAATACGGCATCCCGTTCCCGGTGCTGCTGCGCGCCTCGTTCGGTATCTTTGGTTCCAACGTGCCGTGCCTGATCCGCGCCGTGGTGGCCTGCGGCTGGTTCGGTATCCAGACGATGTTCGGCGGTCTGGCCATCCACCTGTTCCTGGGTTCGTTGTTCCCCGAGTGGAAGGCACTGGGTGGATCCGGCGAGGTGATCGGCTTCATGCTGTTCTGGTCGCTGAACCTGTGGGTGGTGCTGCGCGGCGCCGAGTCGATCAAATGGCTGGAGACGCTGTCGGCGCCGTTGCTGGTGGCGGTCGGTGTCGGCCTGTTGTTCTGGGCGCTGCCGCACATGTCGATGAGCGAGTTGCTGGCGCAGCCGCCCAAACGCCCCGAGGGCGCCAGCGTGGTCGGCTACTTCTGCGCCGGGCTCACCGCCATGGTCGGTTTCTGGGCCACGCTGTCGCTGAACATCCCCGATTTCAGCCGTTACGCGAAAAGCCAGAAGGACCAGATTCTCGGGCAGATCTTCGGCCTGCCGCTGACCATGTTCCTGTTCGCTTCGCTGGGCGTGATCATGACCGCTGCCTCCGCCTCGCTGGTGGGTCAGACGGTGTCCGACCCGGTGAGCCTGATCGGCCATATCCAGAGCCCCGGCTGGGTGGCCCTGGCCATGGCGCTGATCATCGTCGCAACGCTGTCGACCAACACCGCGGCCAACATCGTCTCGCCCACCAACGACTTCCAGAACATCGCCCCGCGCCTGATCGGGCGCAGCCGTGCCGTCTGGCTGACCGGCTTCATCGGCCTGGCGCTGATGGGCCACGAGCTGCTCAAGAAGCTCGGCTGGATCGTCTCCGACCTGAGCCTGGAGAGCCTGTACTCCAACTGGCTGCTGGGCTATTCCAGCCTGCTAGGGCCAATCGCCGGGATCATGGTGGTGGACTACTTCCTGGTCCGCCGCCAGCAGCTGGACCTCGCCGGGCTGTACCGCGACGACGTGTACCCGGCGTGGAACTGGGCCGGGTTCATTGCCTTCGGCGTGCCGGTGGCGCTGACCGTGATGGCGATTGGCAACAGCAGTTTCAGCTGGTTCTACGACTACGGCTGGTTCACCGGTTCGCTGCTCGGCGGCGGGCTCTACTACGCCCTCGGCGGTATCGCGGTGCGCGGCCCGGCGCGGCTGGCCAAGCCGATGCCCTGATGCGCCGCATCGCGGGGCAAGCCCGCTCCCACGTGATGGTAAAAATAACAGCCTGAGGAGACACCCCATGACCACCCCCGCCAAGGAAATCCTGCAATCCAGCCAACACCACATAGACAGTAACCGCCTGTGGCAATCGCTGATGGACCTGGCCCGCCTCGGCGCCACGCCAAAGGGCGGCGTATGCCGCCTGGCGCTGACCGATCTCGATCGCCAGGCTCGCGACCTGTTCGTGCAGTGGTGCGAAGCAGCCGGTTGCACGGTGAGCATCGACGCCGTAGGCAACATCTTCGCCCGCCGCCCAGGGCGCAACGCCAAGCTGCCACCCGTGATGACCGGCAGCCATATCGACACCCAGCCCACCGGCGGCAAGTTCGACGGCTGCTTTGGCGTGATGGCCGGGCTGGAGGTGATCCGCACCCTCAATGATCTCGGCGTGGAAACCGAAGCGCCGCTGGAGGTGGTGGTGTGGACCAACGAGGAAGGCTCACGCTTCGCCCCGTGCATGATGGGTTCTGGGGTGTTCGCCAACAAGTTCACCCTCGAGCACACCCTGGCCAAGCGCGATGCCCAGGGCGTGAGCGTCGGCGAGGCATTGAACGCCATCGGCTACGCCGGCAGCCGCGCCGTGTCCGGCCACCCGGTCGGCGCCTACTTCGAGGCGCATATCGAGCAGGGCCCGATCCTCGAGGACCAGCACAAGACCATCGGCGTGGTGCTCGGCGCCCTCGGCCAGAAGTGGTTCGACCTGACCCTGCGCGGCGTCGAGGCCCACGCAGGCCCCACGCCGATGCACCTGCGCAAGGACGCCCTGGTCGGTGCCGCCGCCGTGGTCGAGGCGGTCAACCGCACCGCCCTCGCCCACCAGCCACATGCCTGCGGCACGGTCGGTTGCCTGCAGGCCTACCCCGGCTCGCGCAACGTGATCCCCGGCGAAGTGCGCATGACCCTGGATTTTCGCCACCTGGAAGGCCAGCGACTGGAGTCGATGATCGCCGAGGTGCGCCAGGTGATCGAGGCCACCACGGCCAAGCACGGGCTGGACTACGAGCTGGTGCCCACCGCTGACTTCCCGGCCCTGTATTTCGACAAAGGTTGCGTCGAGGCGGTACGTGATTCGGCACGCAACCTGGGCCTGGCGCACATGGACATCGTCAGCGGCGCCGGGCACGACGCGATTTTCCTTGCCGAACTGGGCCCGGCGGGGATGATCTTCGTGCCGTGCGAGGGCGGGATCAGCCACAACGAAATCGAGAACGCCGCCCCCGAGGACCTCGCCGCCGGCTGCGCGGTGCTGCTGCGGGCGATGCTGGCCGCGTCGGAGGCGATTGCCAGCGGACGATTGGCGGCGTAGCGATGATCTTCTGGAGATCGCCCACCCCTTGGGCTGCGCTGTCGCGCAGGGAATAGCGTTCAAGCATCACCTGCGTGGGAGCGGCCGTGCGCCGCTGCCACGCAGCTCCACAACAAGACCACCACCGACGGCAAATCACACCAACCCCTTCCCGACAGACGGCTTATCGCTATATATTCCGCACCATAACGATAATCCCTCAGGAGCCGTCTTCATGCGTATTCGCTTGTCCTATCTGGCCGCCAGCACCCTCGCCAGCCTGATCTGCCTCAACAGTGCCTGGGCCGATGAAGTCCAGGTCGCTGTCGCGGCCAACTTCACAGCGCCCATCCAGGCCATCGCCAAGGATTTCGAGAAGGACACCGGCCACAAGCTGGTCGCTGCCTACGGCGCCACCGGCCAGTTCTACGCACAGATCAAGAACGGCGCGCCATTCGAAGTGTTTCTCGCCGCCGACGACAGCACTCCGGCCAAGCTGGAACAGGAAAAGGAAATCGTTGCAGGCTCGCGCTTCACCTACGCCATCGGCACCCTGGCGCTGTGGTCGGCCAAGCCAGGCTATGTCGACGCCAAGGGTGATGTGCTGAAGAAGAACGAGTACAAGCACCTGTCCATCGCCAACCCCAAGGCCGCGCCCTATGGCCTGGCCGCCACCCAGGTACTGGACAAGCTGAAGCTGACCGAAGCCACCAAGGCGAAGATCGTCGAGGGCCAGAACATCACCCAAGCCTTCCAGTTCGTTTCCACCGGCAACGCCGAGCTGGGCTTCGTCGCGCTGTCGCAGATCTACAAGGATGGCAAGGTCAGCGAAGGCTCCGCCTGGATCGTGCCCGCCGAACTGCATGACCCGATCCGCCAGGATGCGGTGATCCTCAACAAAGGCAAGGACAACCCGGCCGCCAAGGCCCTGGTCGATTACCTCAAGGGCCCGAAAGCCGCCGCGGTGATCAAGTCCTACGGCTATGAGCTCTGATGCCTCTCGACGCCAGTGACCTGGGCGCCATCTGGCTGACCATCAAGCTGGCCAGCCTGACCACCGCCATCCTCCTGGTGCTGGGCACGCCCATCGCCTGGTGGCTGGCGCGCACCCGTTCCTGGCTGCGCGGGCCGATCGGCGCGGTAGTGGCCCTACCCCTGGTGCTGCCGCCAACGGTAATCGGCTTCTACCTGCTGCTGGCCCTCGGCCCCCATGGCTGGATCGGCCAGGCCACACAGGCTCTGGGCCTGGGCAGCGTGGTGTTCAGCTTCACCGGGCTGGTGATCGGCTCGGTGGTGTACTCGATGCCCTTCGTGGTGCAGCCATTGCAGAACGCCTTCGGCGCTATTGGCCAGCGCCCGCTGGAGGTGGCAGCGACACTGCGCGCCAGCCCCTGGGACACCTTCGTCCACGTGGTACTGCCCCTGGCTCGCCCCGGTTTCATCACCGCCAGCATCCTCGGCTTCGCCCATACCGTCGGCGAGTTCGGCGTGGTGCTGATGATCGGTGGCAACATTCCCGACAAGACCCGTGTGGTCTCGGTGCAGATCTTCGATCACGTCGAGGCCATGGAATATAGCCAGGCCCACTGGCTGGCCGGGGCCATGCTGGTGTTCTCGTTCCTGGTGCTGCTGATGCTCTATGCCGGCCGCCGTGGCAAGGCAGGCTGGAGCTGAAATGAGCGCATCGATACAGGCGCGCCTGAAACTGGCGCGTGACGACTTCACCCTGGACGTCGACCTTGACCTGCCCGGTCGCGGCATCAGCGCCCTGTTCGGTCACTCCGGCTCAGGCAAGACCTCGTGCCTGCGCTGCCTGGCCGGCCTGGAACGGGCCGCCAGCGCCTACATCGAAATCAATGGCGAGGTGTGGGAAGACAGCGCCCGCGGGCACTTCATCCCACCTCACCGGCGCCCGGTCGGCTACGTGTTCCAGGAGGCCAGCCTGTTCCCGCACCTGTCGGTGCAAGGCAACCTTGAGTTCGGCTGGCGCCGTATCGCACCGCAGGCCCGCAAGATCAGCCAGGAACAGGCCTGCCAGCTGCTGGGCATCGGCCACCTGCTGGCGCGCAAGCCGGCGACACTGTCCGGCGGCGAGGCACAACGCGTCGGCATCGCCCGAGCCTTGCTCAGCAGCCCGCGACTGTTGCTGATGGACGAGCCCCTGGCTGCGCTCGACAGCGCGCGCAAGCGTGAAATCCTCCCGTACCTGGAGCGCCTGCACGACGAACTGGATATCCCGCTGATCTATGTCAGCCATGCCCAGGACGAAGTGGCGCGCCTGGCCGACCACCTGGTGTTGCTCGAACAGGGCAAGGCGGTGGCCAGCGGGCCGATCGGCCAGACCCTGGCCCGCCTCGACCTGCCATTGGCCCAGGGCGAGGATGCCGGGGTGGTGCTCGAAGGCGTGGTGGTGGGCCACGACCCGCATTATGAGCTGTTCGACCTGCGCCTGTCCGGCACGGAGGGGCAATTGCTGCGTATCGCCCACCCCGCCTTGCAGGTGGGCAGCAGCCTGCGCCTGAAGGTCCAGGCCCGGGACGTCAGCCTGGCATTGGCCGCCGACGGCGCGTCGAGCATTCTCAACCGCCTGCCGGTGCGGGTCCGCGAATGCCGCCCGGCGGACAACCCGGCCCATGTGCTGGTCAGCCTGGATGCCGCCGGCAGTGCGCTGCTGGCACGCATCACGCGCTATTCGGCGGACCAGCTCGACGTGCGCGCGGGCCAGTTGCTGTGGGCGCAGATCAAGTCGGTGGCGCTGTTGGGCTGAGCAATGACGCGGCGGATGCTGTCCATTGCAGCATGAGTGCCCTCGATGGACTGCGCCGATGCCCGACTGCCCGTTGCCTGCCGCCCTGCATTATGTCGATGACAGCCAGCCCGGCCTGACCCGCCGGCGCTGGCGCGACCGCTTCCACTATTTCGACGCCGGCAACCAGCGGGTACGCGATAAAGAGACCCTGGCACGCATCGCCGCCCTGGTGATCCCGCCGGCCTACACCGACGTGTGGATCTGCGCCGACCCGCAAGGGCACTTGCAGGCCACCGGGCGCGACGCCCGGGGGCGCAAGCAGTACCGCTACCATACGCAATGGCGCGAGCTGCGCGACCAGCACAAGTACGCGCGCATGCTGGCCTTCGCCGAGGTGCTGCCGAAGCTGCGCAAGCAACTGGACACGCACCTGGCTTCCCCCGGACTGGGCCGGGAGAAGGTCATGGCGCTGGTGATCAGCCTGCTCGACACCACGCTGATCCGCATCGGCAACCGCCAGTACCTGCGCGACAACCGCTCCTACGGGCTGACCACCCTCGACACCCGCCATGTGCAGGTCAAGGGCAGCCGTATCCGCTTCCAGTTCCGCGGCAAACGCGGTGTCGAACACAACGTCACCCTGACCGACCGACGCCTGGCCGGCCTGGTCAAGCGCTGCATGGAACTGCCCGGCCAGGCTTTGTTCCAGTACCTGGACGAACATGGACAGCGCCATGGCATCGGCTCGACCGAGGTCAACCAGTTCCTCCAGCAGCTGACCGGCGCCGACTTCACCGCCAAGGACTACCGCACCTGGGCCGGCAGCAGCCTGGCCCTGAACCTGCTCAGGCCACAGGCCTGGGAGCCCGACAGCGAGGCGCGTCGGCAGGTCGCCGCCATCGTCCGCCAGGTGGCGACGCGCCTGGGCAACACTCCGGCTGTGTGCCGACGCTGCTACATCCATCCCGCCGTCCTTGAGCACTTCCACCTCGGCCGTCTTTCGGCATTGCCCCGTGTCCGTCCGCGCAAGGGATTGGAAACCGAGGAAGTGGCACTGCTACGTTTCCTGCAGATGTTGGAGCGCCAAGACGATCATTGACGGACACTATTTACTTCATCGAGCAGAGAAATTTCCCATATGGCGCCAAGCACCCTATCCTTGCCACCGAGCACCTTGCCGTGGAGTGGCCTCGCAGCCCTGCCGGCACCTGCAACTAAAGATCGACAACAGAATTTGTCTGTCGGGGAATTACTATCCGCCGAAAGCGTCTTTAATGAGAAGGAAGAGGGACAGGCTCCCACCGCAGAGCACCTGGCTCGGCGGTTTTCTACATCACCAAGGAGAACTACATGCTGATACTCACCCGCAAGGTTGGCGAAAGCATCGTCATCGACGATGACATCAAAGTCACCATTCTGGGCGTCAAGGGGATGCAAGTGAGGATCGGTATCGATGCACCGAAAGATGTCCAGGTGCACCGTGAAGAGATCTACAAGCGGATCCAGGCGGGCAGCCCGGCGCCCGAAAAAAGCAACGACGAGTAACCCGCACGCCAACTGCATCATGCCGCACGGATGCGCCTGATCGATTGCCCGCCCATGCGGGGAGCCTCTCCTGAACCTCAGGTGCCCAGCAGTTCGCGCACCGTGGCGATCATCCGGTCCATGTCGAATGGCTTGTCGAACACCGCCGCGAACCTCCCGGGGCAGGCCCGACCCTGACTGGCCTGGGCGCCACTCATGAGAATGACCGGCAGGTCCGCCAGTTGCAGCTCTTCACGTATGGCTTGCAGCAGTTCTTCGCCATTGAGCACCGGCATCATGTAGTCGGTGATCACCAGGTCCACGCGCTTTTCCTTCAAAGCCTCCAGGGCCTTGCGCCCGTTGCTCGCCTTTTCAACCAGGTAGCCTTCGTCCTCCAGGGCAAAACCGAGGATATCGGCAATCAGGTACTCGTCGTCGACGATCAGGATGCTGTTCATCCCATCAACGATCTCCAGGCGGTGTCGCCGAGCCACTGAGCACGCCACTGGCACCGTCGAACGCCCGCGCCAGGCTGATGCCATGAGGCCCCAGATTCAGCGCCTGCAAAGCAGGGTCGTGGTCGCTGTCACGCACCTTGATCACCGACAGTGCGCGGTGCAGTTGCGCGTCGAGCTCGGCGAAGCGCATCAGTATCAGGTTGTCGACGATGCTCGACAGGTCGGGGGCCGGCGCGGTGATCTCCGCGCCGAAGATGTCACGCATCTCCCAGGTCAGCAGCACCGTCACGCCACGGGCGCGCAACTCACCGGTCAGCGCGCGGAAGAAGGCATTCAGTCGGGCAGGCTCCAGCGCCAGGCGGCCGAAGGCTCCAAGGCTGTCGATTACCACGCGCCTGGCAGCGAGCGCCTCGACCTGTGCCAACAGCTGGGCGCCAAGTTGATCCAGCAAGCCTTCGCTGGTCGATTGCCAGCTCAGTTGCACGCTACCTTCACGCTCAAGTGCCTGCAGGTCGAAGCCCAGCGCACAGGCCTTCAACCGCAACCGCGCAGGCGTCTCGTAGAAACCGAAATGCAGACCCGGAGCAGCCTGGGTCGAAGCGGCCAGGAACGCGATGCCCAGCGCTGTCTTGCCTACGCCCGATGGCCCCATCAGCAGGGTCACCGACGCCTCGGCCAACCCGCCACCGAGCATGGCATCGAGGTCGGCAACACCCGTGGCGACCCGGCTCAGGGTTTGCGCTCCTGCCTGGCTGGGGCGACTGTACAGCGACTCCAGGCGCGGGTAGACCTGCAACCCGGCCTCCGTGATCAGGCATTCGTGGCGCCCGGACAACGCACCACTGCCACGCGTCTTGCGCAACTGGACATGGCGCACCGCCGTGCTGCCGACCAGGTGTTCGCCGAGCTCGATCACGCCATCGACCATGGTGTGCTCGGGGCTGCCTTCATCCAATCGCGCACTGGTCAGCAGCAGCAGCGTGCAGCCGGCGAACGCCGCATGCCCCTGCAGCTCGGAAACGAATTTCTTGGTGTCGAGGCTGGTTTCCGCCCTGGAGCGGGCGTTGAGCAGCCCGTCGACGATCAGCAAGGTGGCCTGCTGTCGGGCAATTTCCTGGCGCAACAGCCTGACCACCGCGTCCAGGCCCTCCTGCTCCAGGGTGTCGAATGCGCTGACGAACTGAATGGTGTCGCCCACCAGCGCCGGGTCGAAGAAGCTCAGGGTCGACAGGTACTGGAACAGCCGTTCATGGGACTCGCTGAGCAACGTCGCCACCAGTACCCGACCACCTTCACGCACATGGTTGCACGCCAGCTGGTTGGCCAGGATGGTCTTGCCCGAACCGGGATGCCCTTGAACGATATAGGAGGCGCCAACCACCAACCCCCCTTTGAGCAGCGCATCGAGCCCCGCGATGCCCGTGGCCAGTCGCTTTAGTTGCTCTACCATGGCTGTCTATCCGTCGGTCGAAAGCGAATCGGGGCCCGTCCGGGCTGGTAGGTACAGGCTCATGCAGGTGCCCTCGCCAAGCCGGCTGGACACCTCGATCGCACCATTGCTCTGCCGGGCGAAACCATAGGCCTGACTCAGGCCAAGGCCAGTGCCCTTGCCGAAGGCCTTGGTGGTGAAGAACGGCTCGAAGATCCGTGGCAGCACCTGCGGGTCAATGCCCTGGCCGTCATCACGTACATCGAAGCGCACGAAGCGCCCGCACAGCCCATCCACTTCGCCGGACAACTGCACGCATTCGACCACCATACGGATCTGCCCGGTGGCGACAATGGCATCGCGGGCATTGAACACCAGGTTCAGCAAGACCATCTGCAACTGCCCGGCGTCCACCTCGATCAGCGGCAAGTCAGGCTGTACCTGGGGTAGCAATTCGATTTCCCGGGGCAATGCGTGCTCCGCCAGCCCGCAAATGATATCGATCGCCTCGGCAGGCACGATGCGCGTGATACTCAGTTGCCGATGCCGGGCAAAGCTCAAAAGTTGCTGGGTCAGCTGGGTGCCGCGCTGGCCAGCATCGAGGATATGCTCGAGCAAGCGCCTCACACGTGCCGGATCCTGGCTGCTGCTGGCCAGCCGGGCTGAGCTGAGGATGATGGTCAGCAGGTTGTTGAAGTCATGGGCCAGGCCTCCGGTGAGTTGCCCCAGGGCCTCGAGCTTTTGCGCTTGGAACAATTGCGCACGCATGGCATCGAGCTGCTGGGCCGACTCGCGACGATCGGTGATGTCGCGGGTGACCTTGGCCAGGCCGATGACCTCGCCTTGCGCGTCGCGAATCACATCCAGCGCGGCGAGCGCCCAGAACTGCGTGCCGTCCTTGCGCACGCGCCAGCCTTCGTCCTGCGCCTTGCCTTCTTCCAGTGCCTGGCGCAGCAAGCGTTGCGGGCGGCCGTCGGCACAATCCTGGGCGTTGAAGAACAGCGAGAAATGCCGGCCGATCACCTCATCGGCAACGTAGCCCTTGATCCGCTGCGCGCCAGCGTTCCAGGACACCACATGGCCGGTTGGGTCGAGCATATAAATGGCGTAGTCCACCACCGCCTGGACCAACTGCTCGTAGCGTGCCTCGGGCATCACCGAATGGGTGGGGCGGTCTGTCGAAACCATGTGAGCTCCACAAGCACCGCGAAAGGACATATTGAGCGTAGTCAAAAGTCCAGCATGCACTGCACCTTATGCGACGATCGTCAGCGCTCGCGCTCCACCACGGTCGGCACCAGCCTGCGCGGCATCGCCACCTTGAGCAGCCATACCCCCACCAGCAGGATCAGCGCTGCGCCTGCGAAGGCGAGCAAGCGCCTGGGCTGCGTAGCCTCCTGGTCGAAGCCGAGCATCAGCAGGTAACCACCCAGGCTGATGAAGCCTGCGTAAAGAAACGCCGCCAGCAGGCAGACCAGAAGGAACAACAAGCGCCAGAACAACTTTGGGCGAACACGCCGCGTTGCGTCCGGGCCAGGGGGAAGCGATGACATGGCGACAGGCCTGGTTGGATCCAATGCGCGACAGTGGCGCAATCGCGGCATCCTGTCAATTGAACTATAGTGCCCGCGCCCCGGATCCCACAGGAACCATCATGACCTCCAACCTTCGCATGCAAGGGCTGCAGGACGACCTGATGCGCAGCGCCAGCGAACTCGATGAACTGAGCCAGGCGCTGGACGGCCATGTCCGTTACCTGCGTCATTCGATTCATCAGGCAGATGCGCACACAATGGGCGGGCACGTTGATGACCTGCGCCATAGTGCCCGCGAGATGCGCGATATCGCGCGTGCTATCGAATCCTGAACATTAGGCTGGTTGACGCTTCTATAACAATGGGTTATAAAGCGCGCCTGATTGTCTGGCCCAGGCTGCCCTGCGGCGCGCCAGCCAATCGTGCGAGTGTGGTGGAATTGGTATACACAGCAGACTTAAAATCTGTCGGCGTGAGCCTTGCGGGTTCGAGTCCCGCCACTCGCACCATCTTCTGTCGATGAAGGCGCCCTTGCGGCGCCTTTTTCATACCCGCCGGAAATCCGCCGCGCAGCTGCTAGAGTGGAACCTGTCCCTGTTCACTGGAGCGCCGCCATGCGCTATAGCCTGCTCGATGGTCAACGCGACTTCATTCTGCTGCTCGCCCGCATCCTGTTGATGATCCTCTTCGTGCTCTCCGGCTGGAGCAAGCTGACCGGGTTCGAAGGCACGGTCGGCTACATGACCTCCCTGGGCGCCCCCGCCCCGATGCTGGCTGCGGCCATCGCCGTGATCATGGAACTGCTGGTCGGCATCCTGTTGATCCTGGGGTTCTACACCCGCCCCCTGGCCTTGCTGTTCGCCCTGTTTGTGCTGGGTACCGCGCTGATCGGGCATCCGTTCTGGAACATGGTCGAACCCGAGCGCAGCGCCAACATGACCCAGTTCCTGAAAAACCTCAGCATCATTGGCGGCTTGCTGCTGCTGGCCGTCAGCGGTGCCGGGCGGTTCTCCCTCGACCGCCGCTGAGCACCCGCGTCGACATCAGTCGTCGCAGTCGTCGTGCCAGGCCGGATGGTCCTCTTCGTCATCGAAGTCGTCGAGCGACTCTTCGTCCTCCTCGACTTCGTCAAGGGCCCCGTATGCATCCGCCTCGGGGTCGTAGCCCTCGTGGAATTCAGGGTCGAGCAGATGGTCGTGCTCAGGTTCGTGCAGATCGTCTTCGTCGTGCATCACAGGCTCCGGTAACAACGGCAGGCCTATATAGGCGCATCGACGCACAGGGTCAATCCTCATGGCGCTTAACCCCGGCTTAACCGACCAGGCGCACAGTGCAGGCTCTCCCTTCAAAAACGCTCTTTGCCCGCCGCCCTGGCGGGCTTTTTTTGCCTGGACCTCCCTTGCCCGATGAACCGAGCGCCCTTTCAAGGCTCGCATGCGGTGCAGGATCTTTATCATCAAGGAGGTATCCACCATGACCGTGAACATCGACAACCTGATCATCACCACCCCAGTGGCAAAGTCGTCCAGCAACCCAGTGGCGCTGGAATTGACCGGCGCCCAGGCCCTCGCCACCCTGCCCCAGGTTGTCAGCCGCCTGGACGATGGTGCCGTGCGCATGACCGCCCCAACCAAAGGGGCGGCGAGCAAGAGCACCCACCGCACCCGCTGTGAGTGGAAGGAAGCGGTCTACTGGACGCTGGCCAGCGCCGGCCGGCATGTCAATCACCAACGCATGGTGCTGGAGCGGGTCAACTCGGCACAGAAGGTGGTGATCGCGCAGATGCATGTGAAAGATGACGACAGCCCGGTCATCAAGGTGTTCTGGAACAAAGGGAAGGTCACCCTTGGTTTTCGCCAGGACTTCAACCAGGGGATACCGACCAGTAGCACCATCCTGGCCGAGGTGCCGCTGGGCGCGCCTTTCGACATTACCATCGAGGTCACTGCGGCGGGCGCCGCCACGGTGTCGGCCGTTTGCGCCGGCCGCACCGGCAGCAGCGCAATGCTGAACATGACGTCAAGCTGGAATGGCCATACGTTCAACTTCCACGGCGGGGTTTACAACCAGTTGGATTTCAGCTCGACCACCCCGGCCTCGGATGGCTCGATATGCGTGATCAGCCAACTGGAACTCCTGCATGGCTGAGGGGCACGGCTGCACTGAAATCGCCATTTCGGACGTCTTTGAGCAAATAGGATGACAGCAATATGGCCAGCATCAGCGCAGCATGTGATCACCTCGCGTCCTACCTTGCGCGAGTAACTGCCTCGCAAGAAAGGATACACAATGTATTACCGCCCCCTACTCATTGCCGCACTCCTCATGCTGACCAGCGGCTGCGCCTCCGGCCTGAACTCCATTCAGCAGGCCGAACTCGACCATTACCGTGCCAACAACCTGGCAGCCGAAGAAAAGAGCCCCACAGCCGCAATGCTATTAGGGCTGTTACCGGGTGGCGGATCGTTCTACGGACGAGCGTATGTTCCTGGTACGGTCAACCTGTTGCTCTGGCCAGTGTCTGTTCTATGGGACCCATTCAGTGGCTACAACGCAGCAGAGTCGATCAATTATCAGGTTACCCGGGCGCATGTCGCACGCCTGAAAAGAAACGAGATGGAGGAACTCGACAGCCAGTTACTGTTGAATGCCATCGATCAAAAGCACTACGCGGTCAAACGCCGCATGGTCAATGAAAAATTCAGTAACGGTTACTGAGCGCCTGCCAGAATGACATTCACGAAATTCTGACATTCTACAAGGCAGACTGGCCTGGCTTCGATACGTTCTGTTCAACCCGCCGATCTGGCGGGTTTTCTTTTTTCTGGGCTTTCCTTCCTGCGCAAGCCTCGGTCGTTGACAACATTTTCACGTCTGCTGTGGCAAGTTGACGACTCATCCGTGAAACACTTGGCCCGCCCTCCCCAGCGGGCCTTTCTTTGCCTGCAGCACAAGACCTCGCGCGATCTATGCTTCACCTGCGTACGCAGGAGAGGCTTACGATGTGCGGAAGGCTCAGCCAGTACCGTGGAATCCATGAATTCGTCAAAACGCTCAGCATGCCGGATGCCTGGCGTAACGCCGTGGGTGACCGGGCATTGCTGCGCTACAACGTCGCCCCCGGCACGCCCGTGGCTGTACTGCGCCGGGAGGCTGCCGGCAGCAGGGCCGATCTGGTGAAATGGGGCTGGCGCCCACATTGGGCCACCGACCCTGTCACGCCGGTCAATGCCAGGGCCGAGAAGGTCGCCCATGGGCCCTACTTTCGCTCGATCTGGCCCCACCGCGCCGTCGTGCCCGTGGATGGCTGGTTCGAATGGGTCGATGAGGGCGCGGCGAAGAAACAGCCGTATTTCATCCGCCGCCGCGATGGCCACCCTGCCCTCTGCGCGGCCATCGGCCAATTTTCCGACAATGAACGCGACGGCTTCGTCATCATCACCGCCGACGCTCAAGGCGGCCTGGTCGATGTCCACGACCGCAGGCCAGTGGTGCTGTCAGCGCAGCTGGCCGTGGCTTGGATGGCGCCCGACCTGCCCAGCGAAGCTGCCGAGCAGATGGCCCTAGGCCTGGGCGAGCCGGCCGAGCGCTTCGAGTGGTATCGGGTCGGCATGGCAGTGGGTAATGCACGCAACCAGGGCGCCGAGCTCATCCAGCCGCTACCATGAACGACTTACCCGCGGGCTCGGGGAGCAAGACATCCGCTCGAAAACCGCCAGCGTAGTGTGCAAAATTTCGTAACACTTACCCATCACCCATTCCATGAAACCGAACGGGATCAATGCTGTCCGATTGCCATCGGTAGCTGCAGAGGTCACCTCGAGTTGTCGCCGGACAACCCGATACATCCTCGACAAAACCGGCTTACCGGCGCGCGCACCCCACCTGCGAGGATGCCGCCCTTATTTTTCAAGGCTGAAAGAGCGAACCATGAAACAGAATATTCTCCTCGTCGCCGTCTGTGCCGCCCTGCTTCAGGCCTGCACCCCGGCTTCCACCTCCCATGAAGGATCGCCTTCCATGCCGGCCACCACCGCGTCTGCCGCAGCCCAGCCTCTGCTCTCGGCCTACTACTGGAACCTGGCATCGGCCAGCGATGCAGCCGGCAAGCCCAACGCAGCCCTGGCCTCAGGCATCGAGCGCAAGTTGCGCCTGAATTTCGGTGACCAGCGCCTGAACATCAGCGGTGGCTGCAACAACCAGTTCGGTGGCTACAGCTATCAGAACGGTGTCCTGAAGGTGCAGCAACTGGCTTCGACCATGATGGCCTGCGACAAGCGCCTGATGGACCTGGATGCCGAGATCGGACGCCTGTTGAAAGGTGATCTGCGCGCGGCCTTCAGCGGCGAAACCCACGCACCCATGCTGCAATTGACCACCCAGGACGGTTCGGTGCTGAAGTTTCAGGGCGAAGCCACTCCAGAAACCCGCTACGGCAGCAAGGGTGAGACCAAGTTCCTGGAAGTTGCCGCCAACACAGTCAAGTGCAGCCATCCGCTGATCCCCAACTACCAGTGCCTGCAAGTGCGCGAGCGCCGTTATGACGACGCTGGTCTGCAACTGCCGACCCAGGACAACTGGCACCCGCTGTACCAGTCCATCGAGGGCTACGAGCACCATGACGGCGTGCGTACCGTGGTGCGGGTAAAGCAGTACGAATGGAAGAACCCGCCAGCCGACGCCCCGTCGCAAGTCTATGTGCTGGACCTGGTGGTCGAGCAGGATGCTTCGGGCAAGTAAATGCCAGTCGGCGCAGGCCGCCCTGCAGCGGCCTGCGCCTGGAACCGACGCCGACCGTGAAACGGCTCAGGTAAGCGCCGCGTTGACCTGCGCACTGTCGACGTACTGCTCCATGCTGACGATCTTGCCGTTGTTCAGCCGGTACAGATGGGCAAAGGTAGCAGTCATCGCTTTCCCGGTCTTGCGATAGGTGCCCGAGTAGACGCCAAAGGCGGCAACCCGGTCGTCCTCGGCCACATAGGTATGCACCTTGGCCTGGTAGCCATCCCATTCGGTGGCCAGGCGATGGAACACACCCTCCATGATCGCCTGCGGGCCGACATAGGTACCGGCATAAGGGAAGCCAGCCGCCTCGGTCCAGGTCACGTCCGCAGCCAGCGCCGCCAGCAGATTCCGGCCATTCTGTTCGGCTGAGCCTTCGTACGAGGCTCGGATGATGTCCAGGTTGCTCCTGCTCATGGTTTTACCCCCACGTTCAGCTCGCGAATGAAGGCCTGAGGATCTGAAAAGATAGCGCTGGCAGGTAACAACTGCATGGCGTCGTCCGCTTGTTGCAGAACGAATGTCGGCACGCCTTGACCGCCCACGCGACGCAACAAGGCGCGCCCCTGCCCCACACGATCATCGTTGGCCTGCAGCAAGGCCAAATCCGGACGCGTCAGCCGCTGCGCGGCGGCATCCAGACCCAGGTCCGCCAGCACTGCTGTCAACGTCTCCAGTCGAGTCACGTCCAGGCCATCGACATAGCGCGCTGCCTGAATCGCCTTGAGCGCTTCGAACTCGTGCTCTGGCGAAGTCAGGTTCACTGCGCTGAGCGCCAGGGTAGACGGACCACTGTCGAACCCCTGAAGACGGTCGGCGAGTACCTGGTCACGATAGCGTTCACTGAAGACCTGCCCGGTCAGGCGCTCGATACGCTGGTCGTTGCTCCAGGCGTAGGCCGCAAAGTCATCATCCATGGCGCGAGCACCGCTGCCGGAAAACAGCCCCGTCGGTATCAGTCGCAACGCAAGGCCCGTGGATTGGAGAACGCGGGGCAGCAGTCCGCCTGCACCGTAGCACCAGCCACAGAGTGGATCGAAGAGGTAAACCAGGGTCTTGCTCATAGTGGATCGCCTTGAATGAAATGCCTCGAATCTTATAGATCAAGCATTGACATTTAAACGCGCACAAAATAAACGAACTGTATGTTATTGGCATACATTAAGGACATATCAATGACCGGCGCTTCCAGCCTGAACAGGCTTGCGTACTTCACCGCGGTGGTCGAAACCGGCTCCTTCACCGCCGCTGCCGAGCGCCTCGGCATCACCAAGGCCGTGGTCAGCCAGCAGGTAGCGCGACTGGAAAGCGACTGTCGCACCACACTGCTGGTTCGCAGCACGCGAAAAGTCCGCACCACCGAGGCGGGCCAACAGTTCTATCACCGCTGTACATTGATCCTCAAAGAGGCTGAAGAGGCTTTCGAGGAATTGTCCGAAGCCGCCAGCGAGCCGACGGGCACCCTCCGCCTGACCGCCCCTTTCGATTACGGCATCGGTGTCGTGGTGCCGGCCATCACCGCATTCTCGCAGCGATATCCGCAGTGCAAGGTCGAAGCACACTTCAGCGACCAGACCCTGGATCTGGGCGCCAACGATCTGGACCTTTCCATTCGCGTTGGCTGGATAACCGAGCAACATCTGCAGGCCCGGCGAATCGGCGAGTTTGCGCAACGATTGGTGGCCGGCCCTCAGTGGCAAGCGCGAGTGGACAAACTGCAGACCCCGGCGGATCTGGCCGAGTTGCCGATCGTGGCGAACCTGGCGCTGCGAGAACCGACCCGTTGGCTATTTGCCAAGGGTGCCTCGCAGCGCGAAACAGTGGAGATGAAAGCCAGCCTGTCGCTCAACGCCACCTTGGCAGTGCGCGAAGCCACGCTACTCGGGGCCGGGCTATCGGTCCTTCCGGACTATGTGGCTGAGCCTGACCTGCAAGCAGGCCGGCTGATCGAGGTGCTGCCGCAATGGTCGCTACCCCGAGGCGAGATCCATGCAGTCTTTCCAACGGCTCGCTTTCGACCGGTCAAAGTGCGGGCGTTTGTCGAGCTTCTGGCAAGCCGCCTGGCTTAATTAGACGGCGCAGACCATCAGGTCAGGGCGCGTCCGCGCAGCCGCCGACAATACTACGCTCCTGGGATCACAGCCATCCAAGGGAATGAAGATGAGCTTCGACTGGCACGCTGGACCGATCACCCGCGCCACCCAGCTGGACAGGCACTACCGGAACACGCAGAAGGTCCGGCGGTTCTTGGTCGGTGAAAACTGTGCGGACTCCGGATCCTTCAAGTGATAGGCGGCAGCCTTACGCGCCCGATTGATATCGCTAGCCCCGCATCCCGCCAGGACGATTCCGGCCAAGGCCCCCAGTGCCATTCGCTAAGTCGTGATTAACCCCAAGCCGGGCCAAGCGCCGCTCATTCTTTAACCCACGATTTTTCGCGGGCTCGTCAATCTCAACTCGCAAGGACGCGAACAATGCCCTCACTCAAGAAGTATCTGGTCAGCAGCCTTCTGGCCTTATCCACTGCAGTCGGAGGCGCGCTACTAGAAGCCTCCACCGACCTTCTCAAGAAGAATTTCGAGCCAGCCCTGATCAGCACCAGGAACACGTTTGAAGACTGGCTCTCACCGCTACCAGCCAAAGCGCTGATAGGCATCAACCTGATGTTCTACATGCCATCTGCATATGGTGATGAGACTCGTTCAGAAGGGTTTTCAGCGACCATCCCAGCCAAGATCTGCCGCCAGACTGATAGGCACGACATCGTGCGTTTAGGACCACAATCTACCACAGCCAGGCAGCCGCAGACGCAAGCCGGAGTATGCCCAGCAAGTCACTGGGCTTAACTGGTTCAGTCCGTTTCGGTCCAGACAGCCAACTCATACCCATCAGGATCAGTGAAGTGGAATCGCTTCCCGCCTGGGAACGAAAATACCTCTCGGCTGATTTTCCCTCCCGCAGCCAACACTCTGACCTGGGCGTCGACGAGGTCGTCCGAATACAAGATGACCAGCGGGCCACCGGGCCTGACAGGCTCACCCGTGGTGAAGCCGCCAGCAAGCCGGCTGTCGCTGAACTCGGTGTATGTGGGGCCGTAATCGACGAAGGTCCAACCGAACACAGCGCCGTAGAAAGCCTTGCTGCGGCTGATATCGCTAACGTTGAACTCGATGTTGTCGATCTGACGATCTGTTCCTCTGCTGCTCATTGGCACCTCCCTGTTAGAGGTCGGAATCTATCACAGCCAGTCATAGGTCCGCCGACAAGCGCCACCCGCCCACGTCCATTTGTTCTACCCTTACCCTCCCCAACCACTCACATGAAGGGTGCGAAGATGCCCGACGATGAGAAGCGGAGATTTGCCGAGGCGCTGGAGCACTGGGCGGAGGCTGTGGATGCGATCCGCACCAGGGATCGGGCCGAGGCCATTGCCCAGGTCGAAGAGCTACGGAGCATGCGCCTTATGCGGCTTTCCACACCAGCGCGCTATGGGAGTACGATGCGTGGAAGCGCCGGGGCCTGGGGTGAGCCCAGATGCAAAAAGCCCAGCTCGGGGGCTGGGCTTCTAGCCAGTAGTGCTCGCCTTGAATCAGTGAGCCTTTAGACTTGGCAATTATTCCAGTGGGCGCTCGTGATGGCTATAGCGCTCGGCGTTGGATGCCCGCGATGGGTCCGGCGGACCTTGTCTCTGCCCGCCTCGAAAGGGCCGGTTTTCGATGTAATCGTCGCGATCCTCTGGGCGGGCCCTCTTGGCATCCTCGTCTCGACCGGCTGGCCAGCTACCATTACCGGCTGACTTGCCACCCTGTCCGTTATCCCTATCTCTGGTCATACGCACCTCTCAATGCTCAGAAGTTTCTGAGCTACATCGAGTGTGCTCCGACAACGACAAGAGAAGTTTTATATCAGACCGATGGTTGCAAGCGAAAACATCAATTACTCACAGCTGTCCACCCTGGACGGAAAGCCAGTAACCAATGATGGCGGGGCAGTAGTAGCCTCCAGATTCCAATCAGCCAAGGAGCACGGGAAGCGCATGAGCTGGGGGATGCTTTGCAACCGATAGGCCGAAGCCAGAGAGGCAGCCAGAAAGAAGGCTGAACTGGAGAAAAAAACCGACCTGGCCAACCGGATAGCGCACTTCCAGTTCAGGGACATCCGACCGAAGGCGGCGTCGGAAATCAACGATCTGAGCGATGCAAGCGTGCTGTTGGGCCACTCGAAAGAAGGAATCACCGAGCGCGTTTACCGTCGAGTCGGAGCGATCGCCAAGCCTTCAAAAGGCTGAGGTTTCGGAACTCCATACCTTTTGTTTCGGAACTCTTGGCATTTTCTGCACGCAAAGAAAAACCCCGCAGACCTAGATCTGCGGGGTTTCGAATAGTGGAGGCCGAGGTCGGAATCGAACCGGCGTAGACGGATTTGCAATCCGGAGCATAACCACTTTGCTACTCGGCCTCAAAGTCGGAGTCAGCTTTCGCTATCTCCTTGAAACCGCTGGGCTTTTTCAAGCCAGCTGCGTTTCGATGGACGCCATTATGTCGGCATTCGATGCACCTTGCAACCCCCTTGAAGAAAAAAATCTTCAAGGGGTTCAAGGTGTTAGCGCAGACGCCCGAGTTTGCTCCACAAGCCTACCAGGGTATTCTCCACCGCCCCGCTGGCGGCCATGCCGATGCGCTCCTGCAGGCTCTTGCGCTCGGCGAAACGCAGATGGAACACGTTGGCCTCGCGTGCGCTGCGGCTCAGGTACTCGTCGCTGGTGCCCAGTTCGTCGACCAGTTGGCGATTGAGCGCAGCGATGCCGAGCCAGACCTCGCCGGTCGCCACTTCGTCTATATGAAGCTGCGGGCGGTAGCGGGCGACGAAATCCTTGAACAGCTGGTGGGTGATGTCCAGGTCTTCCTGAAACTTCTCCCGACCCTTCTCGGTGTTCTCGCCGAACACGGTCAGGGTGCGCTTGTATTCGCCGGCGGTGAGCACTTCGAAATCGATGTCATGCTTCTTCAACAGGCGATTGAGGTTGGGCATCTGCGCCACCACGCCAATCGAACCGAGCACGGCAAACGGTGCGCTGACGATCTTCTCGCCGATACAGGCCATCATGTAGCCGCCGCTGGCGGCGACCTTGTCGATGCAGATGGTCAGCGGGATGCCGGCCTCGCGGATGCGCGCCAGCTGCGAGGCCGCCAAACCATAGCTGTGCACCAGGCCACCGCCGCTCTCCAGGCGCAGCACCACCTCGTCACGCGGGGTGGCCAGGGTCAGCAGCGCGGTGATCTCGTTGCGCAGGCTCTCGGTGGCCGAGGCCTTGATGTCGCCGTCGAAATCAAGGACGAACACCCGGCGCTTGTCCTCAGGCTTTTTCTTCTGCTGTTTTTCCGCCTTGGCCTGCTGCTTGCGCACGGCCTTGAGCTGGGCCTTGTCGAGCAGGCCCGACTCCAGGCGCTCGCGCAGTTCCTTGTAGAACTCGTTGAGGCGGGTGACCTGCAGTTGCCCGCCCGGCTTGCGCCGCCCTTTGCCACGCAGGCCGGCGATGGCCGACAGCACCACCAGGATGGCGATCACCAGGGTGGCGGTTTTGGCGAGAAAGCTTGCGTATTCGGCAAGAAACTCCACATTGACTCCTTGATAAACCAGCGCCGCAAGGACGCGAACTGGATGCAAGCATACCGGGGCGCCAGAGCCTCTGCCAGCGGGTGAAAATGCTGGCAACACAGTTCAAACGACCTTTTCAAACGCTTGTATGTTTTTTCGTTGACAGCCCGCCTGGGGCAACCTAACCTCGCAGCAACCTCCAACCGGGCCGGACTTCAACGTGGGCAATCTCTACCTGATCCGACATGGCCAAGCCTCCTTTGGTGCCGCCGACTACGACGTCCTGTCGCCTGTGGGCGAGCGTCAGAGCCAGGCACTGGGTGAACACCTGGCCCAACTGGGCCTGCGCCTGGACCGCTGCGTGGCCGGCACCTTGCGCCGCCAGCAGGACACCGCCCGCCTGGCCCTGGACGCATTGCATGCCCATGGCAACCCGATCCCGGCCATTGAGACCGACCCGGCCTTCAACGAGTTCGACGCCGATGGCGTGATTCGCGCCCTGCTCCCGCGCCTGCTGCCTGAAGAGCCTGAAGCCCTGCATGTACTGCGCAACGGTGCCCAGCACCGCAGCGAGTTCCAGCGTCTGTTCGCCCTGATGGTGCAGCGCTGGCACGACGGCGACCACGACCACGACGATCGCCTGGAAACCTGGCAGTCTTTCAGCGGCCGGGTCGGCGATGGCCTGGGGCGCCTGCTAGACAGCGCTGCCAGCGGAGACAACATTGCCCTGTTCACTTCCGGCGGCACCATTGCCGCCCTGCTCCACCTGGTGAGCGGAATCACGCCGGCTCAGGCATTTACCCTGAACTGGCAGATCATCAACACGTCGCTAAGCCACCTGAAATTCCGGGGCCGCGACGTCACCCTGGCTTCCTTCAACAGCCAAGCCCATGTGCGGCTGTTGCGGTTGCCGGAGCTCGTCACCTACCGATGAGCCCGGTCTGTTGTGTCCTTGCGGACGCGAATATCACTTAACAAGGAATACACCATGAGCGATGTAGCTAAAGCCGTCGAGGCGATGAAGGCAAAATTCAACCCTGCAGCTGCCGCCGGCCTGGATCTGGTGTTCGGCTTCAACATCACCGACGAAGACAAGCACTACGCCCTGCTGGTCAAGGACGGCACCTGCAAGATCCAGGAAGGCGAGAACGCCGACGCCAACTGCACCCTGGTACTGGACAGCGAAACCCTCAAAGGTATCGTCAGCGGTGACACCGACGGCATGCAGGCCTTCATGAGCGGCAAGCTGCGCGTCGAAGGCGACATGATGCTGTCGATGAAGCTCAGCGAGCTGTTCCCGGCCTGATCGGCGCGGTAGATCGCGAATGAAAAAGACCGAAGCCTGATGCGCTTCGGTTTTTTTTCGCCCGCGCAAAGCCCGCCCATCAGGGCCATTGATCGGCCAGCAACACCCAGGCCAATAAGCGCCTGGCACGCTTGTACCAGTTTCGACAGGAAATTAGATTAGCCAATAGTCCTTGCTATCGATCATAAGGAAATCGCATGACGCTCACCGACCAGTCCACCCAGGTACGCCCCGGCGAAGAACTCGACGCGGCCGTCATCGATCCGTACCTCAAGGGTCATATCGCCGGGCTGCAGGGTAGCCCGATCATCAGCCAGTTTCCGGGGGGCGCCTCGAACCTGACCTACCTGGTGGCCTACCCAGGCAAGGAATTCGTCCTGCGACGCCCGCCATTCGGCCACAAGGCCAAGTCGGCCCACGACATGGGCCGCGAGTTCCGCATCCTCAACCAGCTCAATGCCGGTTTCCCCTATTGCCCCAAGGCCTACGTGCACTGCACCGAGGAAGCACTCATCGGCGGCGAGTTCTATGTGATGGAGCGAGTCAACGGCATCATCCTGCGCTCCGACATCCCCGCCGGACTCGACCTGGACGCCGACCGAACCGAGGCGCTGTGCAAAAGCTTCATCGATCGCCTGGTCGAGCTGCACCAGGTGGACTACCAGGCGTGCGGCCTGGCCGACCTGGGCAAACCGGAAGGTTACGTGCAGCGCCAGATCGAAGGCTGGGCCAGCCGCTATGAAAAAGCCCTGACCCCCGACGCACCTCGCTGGGAGCAGGTGATCGCCTGGCTGCGCGAGAAGATGCCCACCGACCACCCGCGCCCGGGCATCGTGCATAACGACTACCGTTTCGACAATGTCATCCTCGACAGCGCCAACCCGATGCGCATCATCGGCGTACTGGACTGGGAAATGGCCACCATCGGCGACCCGCTGATGGACCTGGGCAACAGCCTGGCCTACTGGATCGAGGCCGGCGACCCGGCGCCGGTGCAACTGATGCGCCGCCAACCGAGCAACGCACCGGGGATGCTGACCCGCAAGCAGTTTGTCGACTACTACGCCGAGCGCGCCGGCATTCGCATCGACAATTTCGACTTCTATTACTGCTATGGCCTGTTCCGCCTGGCAGGTATCGTCCAGCAGATCTACTACCGCTTCTTCCACGGCCAGACCCAGGACAAACGCTTCGCCCAGTTCATCCACATGAACAAGCTGCTGGAGCACATGAGCCTGCAACTGATCGGCAAATCCAGCCTGTAACCCGGCATACAACAAGGAATACCCGAATGTCCAAGACCCACCTGTTCGACCTCGACGGCAAGATCGCCTTCGTTTCCGGTGCCAGCCGTGGCATCGGTGAAGCCATTGCCCACCTGCTGGCCCAGCAGGGCGCCCATGTGATCGTCTCCAGCCGCAAACTCGACGGCTGCCAGCAGGTCGCCGAGGCGATCGTCGCCGCCGGCGGCAAGGCCACCGCGGTGGCCTGCCATATCGGCGAGATGGAGCAGATCCAGCAGGTGTTCGCCGGCATCCGCGAGCAGTTCGGGCGCCTCGACATCCTGGTCAATAACGCCGCCACCAACCCGCAGTTCTGCAACGTGCTGGACACTGACCTGGGCGCATTCCAGAAGACCGTCGACGTCAATATCCGCGGTTACTTCTTCATGTCGGTGGAAGCCGGCAAGCTGATGCGCGAGCACGGCGGTGGCAGCATCATCAATGTGGCCTCGATCAACGGAGTGTCACCGGGGCTGTTCCAGGGCATCTACTCGGTGACCAAGGCGGCCGTGATCAACATGACCAAGGTGTTTGCCAAGGAGTGCGCGCAGTTCGGTATCCGCTGCAACGCCCTGCTGCCCGGCCTGACCGACACCAAGTTCGCCTCGGCGCTGGTGAAGAACGACAGCATCCGCAATGCCGCGTTGCAGCAGATCCCGCTCAAGCGCGTGGCCGACCCGAGCGAAATGGCCGGGGCGGTGCTGTACCTGGCCAGCGACGCCTCCAGCTATACCACCGGCACCGCGCTCAATGTGGACGGCGGGTTCCTGTCCTGAGCACACAGGTCCCTGACTGAAATGGCGCGGATTTCGTGGGAGCGGGCTTGACCCGCGACTGCAATCGCGAACCTGTCGCGGGGCAAGCCCGCTCCCACGGCTCGCGTACACGCCAAGCCTTTGACCTACCCTTTGACCGCCTGCAGCGTATAGCTCAGCGGCAATCTCCAGGGCGCCTCGACCAGGCGCCACTCGCCGTCATCACCTAACGCCATCTGCCCAGGCAAGGCCTCCCAGGGAATGCTCTGGTGCTCCTCCAGGGCGGTGATGCGCAGGCCGCTACTCAACAGCGCGGTGATCACCTCGCCGAGGCCATGGTTCCACTCATGGGTTTCGGTCTGCGTCAGGGCCTGGTCGGTATCGACGTAGGTCTGGTCGCTGATCCACACGGTCGGTGCCTCGCACTCGAAGTACGGATACTCCAGTTGCAAACGGTCCTCATGGTCTTCGTTGACCGCCATCAGCATCGGGTGGCCATCGCGCAGGAACAGGCGTCCGCCCGGCTTGAGCAATGCCGCCACCGCCTGCGCCCAGCGCTCGATGCTCGGCAGCCAGCACAACGCGCCGATACCGGTGTAGACCAGATCGAAACCAGCGGCCGGTAGTACCTGAGCAGCCTGGTAGACGTCCGCCTCGACATAGGCAATGCCAGCGCCGCAACGTTCGGCCAGGTCACGCGCCTGGGCCAGCGAGGCGGCAGAGAAGTCCAGGCCACAGATATCCGCACCCAGGCGCGCCAGCGACAAGGTGTCGGTACCGATATGGCATTGCAGGTGCACCGTGCGCAGGCCATGGATATCGCCCAGGCGTGGCAGGTCGAAACGCACCACTTCGGACAGGTGGCCGGCTTCGGCGACAAAGCGTTCGACCTCGTAGTCCTTTGAAGCGGCGTGCAGCGGCGCCCGTTCATTCCAACTGGCGCGGTTGAGTTCCAATGATCGGCTCATGCGGTGCATCCCTGTCCTTTATAAGTCAGGCGCCACGTTAACCGGCGCCGCCGGGCGCGGCAACCGAGCTGTCAACCTCAAGTTGACAGCTCAGGTATACTGGCTGCCTCGCCCACGCCCAAGGATCCAGCACCCATGACGGAAAACAGCTTCGCCTTTCGCCTCAAGGAACTGCTCGAACACCACAAGCTGACCCTGCAGGCGGTGGGCACGGCCTTGGGGATCTCGCGCACGGCGGTGCACAAGTGGACCCGCGGCGGCGAGATCGACTACGCCAATCTGCGCAAGCTGGCCGACCTGCTCAAGGTCAACTGGATCTGGCTGCGCTATGGCGAAGAGGCCCTGCACAGCGTGCAGCAGGCCGAGGTGGTCGAGCTGCCGATGACCGACGTGCGTCGTCGCTACACCGCCGAGATAATGGAGAGCGAGACGCGCATGAAGCTGGCCCAGGAAGGTGCGCGCATCGTCACCTGGGAATGGAACCTGGTCACCGACGAAGTGACCTACTCGCCCAACGTCGAGGCAGTATATGGCTGGCCACTACGGCGCAATGAGGACTTCTGGGAGCACATCCATCCCGAGGACGCCAGCCACATGCAGGGCATGTATGCCCAGGCCGTGGCTGACGGCACCGGTTGCGAGTGCGACTTTCGCATCACCCGCCCCGACGGCGACCAACGCTGGATCGCCTCGCGCGCCACGGTGCTGAGCGACAGTGCCGGGCGCCCGGTAAAGATGGTCGGCATCAGCATGGACAACACCGAGCGCAAGGTGGCCGAAGAGGAATTGCGCCAGAGCGAGGCGCGCTTTCGCACCATCTTCGAACTGGCCTGGGGCGCGCTGGCCTACATCGACCCGGATGGCAGTTGGCAGCGGGTCAACGGCAGCCTCTGCGAATTGCTGGGTTACCGTGAGGACGAGCTGTACGGCACGACGTTCCAGCAGCTCACCCATCCCGACGATCTGCCGGACAACCTGGCACTGCTGCGGCGTATGCTGGCCGGCGAGATCGAGCGATACGAAGTGCAGAAGCGTGTACGCCACAAGGACGGGCACTACCTCTGGGTGCGGGCACGCACCTCGCTGGAGCGCCGCGCCGACGGGCAGCCGGAGCATCTGATCAGCGTGTTCGAGGACATCGGCACCGAACGCGAGGCAAGCCCGCGTTCAATCTGATACCTGCCCAGCGTCCAAGCCTGGCAGGTACGGGTGAACGTCAGCGCTGGACGCCGTGCTGGATGACGATCGAGTCGGTGCCCAGCTTGGCCATCACTTCGGCCTTGCGCGCATCGGCCTCGACCTTGGCCGGGAACGGCCCCATCAGCACCACCGGCTTGCCGTCGCGGTATTCGACCCAGGACGGGATGCCCTTTTCGATCAGGCGTGCGGTCATGTCAGTCAGGGCGCCCATGTTCGGCCCCTGGATCACCTCCACGTCCCAGCCTTCCGGTGCCGGCTGGTCGGCCAGCGCCTCGGCGCGGCGCTGCAGGTCGGCGCCACCGCAGACTTCACGGATACGCAGGTTGTTGCCGGTCTCGTCGATGAGGATCTCGTACTGACCGTCGTGCTTGATCGCCACGTAGCTGCGATAAGGCTCGTACTGACCGGCGTCATCCTTGCCGCGCACCTGGCCACAGATGGAACCCTGGGTGTCGAAGCGCACGTTGGCGAACTTGGCCGTCTTGGGGTTGTTCAGGTGTTCGGCCACCTGCTTGTGCACGCCTTCGACCTCGTTGTTACAGCCCGCCAGGGCCAACACCGCCATTACCACCGCCAGTTTGCGCACGCCTGTACCTCCAGATTCGAAGGGGCGGATTCTAGCATGGCCCGGAACATCCCCTCATGGCACTTCTGTCGCAGGCTTTGTCTGTTGCCTTCGGTAATCGACCTGGCCGAAGATGTTGCCGCACCACAATGGACAGACAGCGATACAAGGACTCAGGTTGGAACCTTCAAACGCCACAGTCACCACCGCAAGCATGCCCGAACTGCCGCAGGAGTGGCCCTCGCACCTGCAACCCGAAGCCAGCATCACCCCCGACACGCGCATCTACCCGCGCACGACCTTCGTGCTTGATTTCGCGATGCCGGCGCAATCCTTCGAACAGCTGTGCTGGTGGCTGCTGAGCAAGGAACAACCGCTTGGCGGCTGCCACCGCCTCGGGAAAAGCGGCACCCGGCAAGGCGGCATCGACCTGTTCGCCCAGGACGAGGAGAGCCCCGACCAGCTGAACGTCTTCGAATGCAAGGCCTGGAAGGACTTCACCGGCACCGAGCTGACGGGAGCAATCGATGCCTTCCTGAATGGCCCCTGGCCTTCGCTCACGCGCTCGTTCACCCTGATCCTCGCGCAGCGCGAGATCGGCACGCTGGCCAGTCGCTGGATCGGCGAGAAACAACGCCTGAAAGCGGCAGGTATCGAAGGGCAGCTGTGGACCGCCCACGACCTGACGCAGAGACTGCAGCAGCATCCCGACGTGCTGTCGAAGTTCTTCCCTGGCGCGCATATCGAGACGTTTGGCAACCTGTGGATGGAACGCGTAGGGTTCACCGAGCTGGTTGCCAAATCCATCTTCGACCCACGCCCCTACGTGGCACGCAAAGCCAGGGCATTCGTAGAACGCCCAGGCAGGCTGAGCGACCACCTGGCCGCCGCCAGGCATGCGCCCGACAGCGCCTGCAGCCCCGATGCCTTCACCCGCATCGGCCATCACGGCCGTCACTGGTACTACCGCGGGCCTTGGTTTTCGCTGAGCGTGTTCCTGCCGGACCTTACCGCGTCCCGCGCCACCGCCGCCTTCGACTTCCACCAGCACGACCTGCGCGGCGTGACGATCACCGTCAGCCACGAATGGCTGCTCGAGCGCTTTCTGTTTGCCAGCGGCGCGCCACTGGACAGCCAGTCGCGCCCGTTCATCGTCGGGCTGATGCCAGGCGACAAGGACCGTTACCTGATCGACCTGCCCAGCAGCCGGCTGATACTCGAAGAACCCGTGGTGCAGGCACTTGCCGATGTCGCCGACGCGCTCACCGTGGTGATGCGCGACACCTTGCAGGCACTGGAGCGCAGCCTGTCCGCCAGCGGATTTCCGTTTATCGCCCACGGTGGCTCGCACCGGGTGAAAATCGGCTCGCTGCGCAAGCGTGCCTGGAGCTACATCGCCCGCTTCTGCGAGGCGCACGACTACGCCGCAGGCACAAGCCCCTGGCACATGTTCGACGCCCACCCAAGCATGCTCAAGCCCTGCCACGCACAGGCAACCGACCGTCACGACAGCGGCTACCACGCGGTGATCACCACCCATGCGTCGACCGAGGCATTCTCCAGCGATTGGCTAGACCTGCTGTGGACGCCCCACGACCTCAGCGAACGCGAACCGTCAGCCAGAGGCTGGTGGCCTTGCCAGGACACACTGGACTGGCTCAACCAGGAACTGCTGCCACAGGTCAGGCGCTGGACCTGGGAGCGCGAATTCGGCTCACGCTGGCGTCGGTTGCGCTACGCCAGGGAAGCTCGGAGCTTCGCAGGCTATCTGGATTATCTGCTGACGATCGGGGATGTACGCGAACAAGCACTGGTAGCACAAGGCCGCTGGCAGGCGGACCTGCCGTACGCCATCAACCGACTCGAGCGTTACTATGCAAGCCGCTCGGCAGGGCACATCGACAAGGAAGATGTCGTCAACCTGTACCGCGCAGTCGCCATGATGGCAGGCCACAAGCGAGGGCTGCCCAGGTATCTTGCCCTGTCGCTGAGCCTCGAACCGACAGAGGATCACGACACGCTGATGGCATCGATTCACCACCACATCGAGACATCAAAAACAGTCGTCAACAATACAGTGGTCGAATATGCGCTAAGGGCCCTGGGCGCTCAGTTCGAGGGGGCAGACAGCCCTTTGCAGGCCAATGAACGCCAGCAGATGCTGGACTGGCTGCTGCCGTTGGCACATACGTGCGATGACGGTGCGCTGGTGCGACGCCACAGCAGCAAGCGCTAAGGCCGTACCAGGGCGACCGAGGAAAAACACCGCAAGCGTCTTTTCTTGCACAAACAAAAAGGGCGATCCTTGCGGATCGCCCCTTTCTGATTTGGTAGGCACAATTGGACTCGAACCAACGACCCCCACCATGTCAAGGTGGTGCTCTAACCAACTGAGCTATGTGCCTGTCGTGTGGTGCGCATATTAGTGATCGACTGCGCACCTGTAAAGCGTTTTTTTCAAAAAAATCAAAAACTTTGCGAAATTTATCCGAACCGCCCCAGTGACCTGCGGGCAAGGCTTTTACCGGCCGATCTCGCATACGGCTCGCCCGCTGGAAGCGACCAAAAGCAAAAAGGGCGATCCTTGCGGATCGCCCTCTTCTGATTTGGTAGGCACAATTGGACTCGAACCAACGACCCCCACCATGTCAAGGTGGTGCTCTAACCAACTGAGCTATGTGCCTGTCGTGTGGGGCGCATTCTACCCGATCCAGATACCCTGTCAACTGTTTTTTTCACGCTAAGCTACTGAATCTTAAACTATTTATAGAAAGGTCGAGGCTCAGGGGGGCGTAAAGGATTTTCACCGGACGACTAGCGGGTGTTTATTATTATTGATAGCATCGGTACATTCGTTAAAAATATAAAACACGAGGTCCCTCGAGCATGGCTAACACCCCCTACCCCCAGTCCTACTACGCCGCCTCGGCCAACCCGGTGCCGCCACGTCCGGCGCTGCAGGGTGAGGTGGAAACCGATGTATGCATCATCGGTGCCGGCTACACCGGCCTGTCCAGCGCCCTGTTCCTGCTGGAGAACGGCTTCAAGGTGAGCATCGTCGAGGCCGCCAAGGTCGGTTTCGGCGCCTCGGGCCGCAACGGTGGCCAGATCGTCAACAGCTATAGCCGCGACATCGATGTCATCGAGCGCACCGTCGGCCCCAAGCAGGCGCAACTGCTCGGTCAGATGGCCTTCGAGGGCGGGCGCATCATCCGTGAGCGCGTGGCCAAGTACAACATCCAGTGCGACCTGAAGGACGGCGGCGTGTTCGCCGCGCTGACCAGCAAGCAGATGGGCCACCTGGAATCGCAAAAACGCCTGTGGGAACGCTTCGGCCACAACCAGCTGGAGCTGATGGACCAGAAGCGCATCCGCGAAGTGGTGGCCTGCGACAGCTATATAGGCGGCATGCTCGACATGAGCGGCGGCCACATCCACCCGCTGAACCTGGCCCTGGGCGAAGCCGCCGCGGTCGAGTCGCTGGGTGGCATCATCTATGAGCAAACCCCGGCCGTGCGCATCGAGCGTGGCGCCAACCCGGTGGTGCATACCCCGCAGGGCAAGGTGCGCGCCAAATTCATCATCGTCGCCGGCAACGCCTACCTGGGCAACCTGGTACCGGAGCTGGCTGCCAAGTCGATGCCCTGCGGCACACAGGTGATCACCACCGAGCCGCTGGGCGAAGAACTGGCCCGCACCCTGCTGCCGCAGGACTACTGCGTCGAGGACTGCAACTACCTGCTCGATTACTACCGCCTGACCAGCGACAAGCGCCTGATCTTCGGCGGTGGCGTGGTGTACGGTGCGCGTGACCCGGCAAATATCGAGGCGATCATCCGCCCGAAGATGCTCAAGGCCTTCCCGCAGCTCAAGGACGTCAAGATCGACTACGCCTGGACCGGCAACTTCCTGCTGACCCTGTCGCGCCTGCCGCAGGTCGGCCGCATCGGCGACAACATCTACTACTCGCAGGGTTGCTCGGGCCACGGAGTCACCTATACCCACCTGGCCGGCAAGGTCTTGGCCGAGGCCCTGCGCGGCCAGGCCGAGCGCTTCGACGCGTTCGCCGGCCTGCCGCACTACCCGTTCCCGGGTGGCCAGATGCTGCGTGTGCCGTTCAGCGCCATCGGTGCCTGGTACTACAGCCTGCGCGATCGCCTGGGCTTCTGATGTAAAGCCATCGCGGGGCAAGCACACCCCCCCCAAAACAC
This sequence comes from Pseudomonas sp. WC1, assembly GCF_050586565.1. NCBI lineage: Bacteria > Pseudomonadati > Pseudomonadota > Gammaproteobacteria > Pseudomonadales > Pseudomonadaceae > Pseudomonas > Pseudomonas sp. WC1. The sequence continues at coordinate 12 of NZ_JBOBDQ010000046.1, read as the reverse complement.
CCTTTTGGGGCG
>NZ_JBOBDQ010000045.1:0-48639 GCF_050586565.1 Pseudomonas sp. WC1 | reverse complement strand
GTTATTTACTCCTTTTACCCGGCAGCGGCGCGAACAGCGCCTCGATTTCCTCATCCCCCAAACGCCATTGCCCGGCCTGCCCGCCATCGAGCAGCCCGGCTGCCAGTGCCGCCTTCTCATGCTGTAACTGCTGGATCTTCTCTTCCACCGTCCCCCGGGTGATCAGCTTGAACACGAACACCGGTTTGTCCTGGCCGATACGGTAGGCGCGGTCGGTGGCCTGGTTTTCACTGGCCGGGTTCCACCACGGGTCGTAGTGGATCACAGTGTCGGCGGCAGTCAGGTTCAACCCGGTGCCGCCGGCCTTGAGGCTGATCAGGAATACCTCGCTGTCGCCATTCTGGAACTGCTGCACGGGGGCGCGACGGTCACGGGTATCGCCGGTCAGCAGGCTGTAGCGAATGCCGCGCTTCTCCAACTCGAACTCGATCAGCGCGAGCATCGAGGTGAACTGCGAGAACAGCAGCACCTTGCGCCCCTCGCTGAGCAGCTCCTCAAGCATCTCCAGCAGGCTGCCCAGCTTGCCCTTGTCGGCGAATGTGCCCTTGGCCTCGGTACCCTTGACCAGGCGCAGGTCGCAACACACCTGGCGCAGCTTGAGCAGCGCGTCGAGGATGACGATCTGGCTGCGCGCGGCGCCGTTGCGGGCGATCTCGTCGCGGACTTTCTTGTCCATTGCCACCCGCAGCGCCTCGTAGGTGTCGCGTTGGGCGTCGCTGAGCTCGACCCAGTGGATCATTTCGGTCTTGGCCGGCAGTTCGGTGGCCACCTGTTCCTTGGTACGGCGCAGCAGGAACGGGCGGATGCGGCTGGCCAGATGGGCCATGCGCTCAGCGTCGCCGTGACGCTCGATCGGGGTACGGTAGTCTTGGGTGAAGCGCTTGCTGTCGCCTAGCCAGCCAGGCATCAGGAAGTGGAAGATCGACCACAGCTCGCCGAGGTTGTTCTCCATCGGCGTGCCGGTCAGGCACAGCCGCTGGCTGGCCTGCAGCTCGCGAACGGACTGGGCCGCCTTGCTGGTGCTGCTCTTGATGTTCTGCGCCTCGTCCAGCACCAGCAGGTGCCAGGGCTGGGCCTTGAGTGGTTCGAGGTCACGGGGGGCGAGGGCGTAGGTGGTCAGCACCAGGTCATAGTCGGCCAGATTAGCGAAGTGCTTGTTGCGGCCTGGGCCGTGCAAGGCCAGCACGCGCAGGTCGGGGGCGAAGCGCCGGGCTTCGTCGAGCCAGTTGGGCACCAGGCTGGTGGGCATCACCGCCAGCGCCGGATGTGCCAGGCGCCCGCTTTCTTTCTCCAGCAGCAGGTGGGCCAGGGTCTGCAGGGTCTTGCCCAAGCCCATGTCGTCGCCGAGGATGCCACCGGTGCCCATCTCGCGCAGGGCCTGCAGCCAGTTCAGGCCTTGCTGCTGGTAGGGGCGCAATGTGGCGTTCAGGCCTTTGGGCGGCATCACCTGCAGGTCGCGAGCGTCACGCAGGCGTCGGCCCAGGTCGCGCACATGGCTGCCGCCTTCCCATTGCAGCGGCAGGTGGTCGATTTCGTTGAGGCGTGCGGCATCGGTGCGGTCCAGGCGCAGGCTCGGGCCCACGGCGTCCTCGTGCAGGTACAGTTCGCCCAGGGTGCCCATCACCGCCTTGATGCGCCCGTAGGGCAGGGCGACCCGCAGCGCCGGGCCGTCATGGCGGGCGCGGTTGAGGTCAATCAGCAGGTGCTCGTCGTCATTGCGCCGCGCCAGTTCGCTGGGCCGCAGCAGTTCCGGGCTGGTGCGCAGTAGTTGCAGGACAATGGGTAGCAGGCTGTGGCGCTGGCCGTCCACCACGATACCCAGCTCGAGGTCGAACCATTCGTGGCCTGGCGCTTCCTCGATGGTGGCATACCAGTCGTCGACCTCGTGCAGGTTGAACGCGAAGTCGCGGTGCACGTCGATCGCCCAGCCCGCCTCGCGCAGACGCGGCAGGCCTTCGCGGGCGAAGCGCAGCCAGGCTTCGTCGTCGGGCAACTGGTACATTTCGCCGGCACTGTCGGGGAGGGCCTTGCTCTGGCGGGTCGCCACCTTGAAGCCGTGGTCGCGCAGGGCCATGCGCAGGGCCTGCTCGGCCTGTGGCTGGCGCTGGATGCGTTGGCTGGTGGTGCCCACCAGGCGGCTGAGTGACTTGTCGTCGCTGCCGCTGGCACGCAGGCCGTCGTAGTCGAACGCCAACGCGGCGCGGTGCTGCATCTGGCGTTGCATGCGCCCGGTCTTGGGCGTGTAGGCGCTGAATTCAAGACTGCCGAGGGTCAAGTGTGGGGTCGGCTCGATGCCGTCGAGCTGTTCCTCCTGCACGGCGGTGGGGGTCGGCAGGCGATGGTTGAGCGCGTTGAGCTTGTGGCTGAGGGGCACGATAAGGTGTTCCGGTACATCGGGGGCAAGGGACAGCTGCAGGGCGGTGTGCGGGTCGAGGGTGTGGGTGACGGTGCCGACTTCTTGGCTGTCGACATCGAAGTAGAACAGCGGCACCAGCGGCAGCACGCAATTGAGCGGTTCCTCGCCGTTGTACCACATGCCCCGATAGTCACCGCTGTTCAGGCGTACCCAGCGGAATTGCGCCTGGCGCGGGGCGCCCTGAACCATCAAGGGAAAGTCTTCGATGAACATCAGGCGCCCGGTATCCAGTGCCCGCTGCAGCAGTTCGCCGCCTTCGTGCCCCTTGAGCGCGAAACCGCGTTCCTGGCCGAAGGGCGCGTTCTGCGCCGACAGCTGGCGCAGGATGCGCAGGTCTTCTTCCTTGACGTATTTCGGTGGCTCGTAGAGCAGTTCGTACAGCGAATGGATGCGGCTGTAGCGAATGCCATGCTCTTCGCGGGTGCCTTTGCGCACGCGCAAGGCGCAGCTCTTGTCGTCCTTGAGCATGAGTTGGTAGCAGACCATGCGCCCGCGCCGGTCTTCAGCGCCGTCTTGCCTGGGGGTGGGCTGCTCCAGGCCTTGCAACCAATGCTGCAGGTGATGGGGCAGTTGCTCGCCGCTGGCCGCGCCGCGCCCGTAGCTGCTGGCCAGGGTGTAGAGCGCGGCGGCGCAGTGCTTGCAGTTCTCGCCGACCGGGCAGGAGCAGTTGCCGCGCACGTGGCACTGCCCGGATGGCCCCGCGGTGATGATGATCCGCTGGCGGTAGACATTGCCGCCGCTGCCGCGGCAGGTGGACTCGATGCGTGAATCGCCGTGGGACTGGATCTGCACCAGGCCCTGTTCGGCGTAGCGCTCGCCACGTTGCAGGGTGGCCGCGGAAAAGTCGCGCTTCCAGCTCGGGTTCTCGGCCGCCAGCTTCTGCACATCGGCGTTCACGGTTTCACTGCTCCATCATTTCCGGGTCGGGCAGCGGCATCTTGCGCATGCCGGCCGGTGAAACCTTGAGCAGCACGGCCAGGTGCCCGCCATCGAGGAAGGTCAGCTGCCCGGCCTTCATGTTGCTGTTGCTCTGCTTGAACTGCTCGCTGCGCAGCACGCTGCCATTGCTGTCGAGCTGGTTGACCCAGAGGTTGGCGTCAACGGCGATGAAGCGGCTTTCCTTGATGCGCAGGTTGCCTTCGATCGGGAAGTGGCCGAACTGTTCGTCACCGGCGCTCAGGGCAACGGTTTCGCCATCCTGTTGCCAGGCCTTGTGCAGCAGCACGGTGTAGTCGGCGGTGGCCTGCAGGCGGGTGACCTCGTCACCCAGGCCGGTCGGGCGTTCAGCGCCCTTGTTCAGGCGTGGCGCGCCGGCGCTCCAGTCTTCCGGGGCAAACGGGCTGGTAATGGCCGCTACGGCGTTCTGCCGCATCAGGACCATTTCCACCTGATACGGGCCTGCGGCGAAGGCGGCCGGCGCGATCAGCGTCAGCAGCAAGGTCAGGCAGCGGATGGCACGCATGAAGCTTCCTTAGTGTGTTTGTGGGGTAAGGCGCTCGAACAGCGCTTCCAGGGTGTTGAAACGTTCTTCGGGGCGTTCCATCGGCACCAGGAAGCGGAACTGGGTCGCGCCTTCGAACTTGTAGCGTTTGGGCTGGCCCTGGATCAGCTTGATCAGGGTCAGCGGGTCGACCGGGGTTTCGGCCTCGAACTCGAGCTTGCCGCCGTTGGGGCCGGCATCGACTTTCTTGATGCCGAGCTTTTCCGCCTGCAGCTTGAGCAGGGTCAGGCGCATCAGGTTCTTGGTCGGCTCCGGCAGCAGGCCGAAGCGGTCGATCATCTCCACCTGCAGGTCCTTGAGGCCCTCTTCGTCGGCCGCCGAGGCGATGCGCTTGTACAGGATCAGGCGCGCATGCACATCGGGCAGGTAGTCCTCGGGGATCAGCGCCGGCAGGCGCAGGTTGATCTCCGGGCCGCCACCGAGCGGCTGTTCGAGGTTCGGCTGGGTGCCCTTGCGTATGGCCTTGACCGCGCGCTCGAGCATCTCCATGTACAGGGTGAAGCCGACCGCCTGGATCTGCCCGCTCTGGCCTTCGCCGAGCAGTTCGCCGGCGCCGCGGATCTCCAGGTCGTTGGTGGCCAGGACGAAGCCCGCGCCCAGGTCCTGGGTGTTGGCGATGGCCTCCAGGCGTTTCTCGGCGTCGGCGCTGATTTGCTGGCGCGGTGGCGTCAGCAGGTAGGCATAGGCCTGGTGGTGGCTGCGCCCGACCCGACCACGCAACTGGTGCAATTGCGCCAGGCCGAACTTGTCGGCGCGCTCGATGACGATGGTGTTGGCGCTCGGCACGTCGATGCCGGTCTCGATGATGGTCGAGGCGATCAGCACGTTGAAACGCTTGTGATAGAAGTCACTCATCACCTGCTCGAGCTCGCGTTCGCGCATCTGCCCGTGACCGATGCCGATACGTGCCTCGGGCACCAGCTCGGCCAGCTCGGCGGCGCACTTCTCGATGCTCTTCACATCGTTGTGCAGGTAGTACACCTGGCCACCGCGCAGCAGTTCGCGCAGCAGCGCCTCCTTCACCGTGCTCTTGTTCTGCTCCATGACGAAGGTGCGCACCGACAGGCGCCGCGCTGGCGGGGTGGCGATGATCGACAGGTCGCGCATGCCCGAAACTGCCATGTTCAGCGTGCGCGGGATCGGCGTTGCGGTCAGTGTGAGGATATCCACCTCGCTGCGCAGCGCCTTGAGCTGTTCCTTCTGGCGCACGCCGAAGCGGTGTTCCTCGTCGATGATGGCCAGGCCCAGGTCCTTGAAGCGCACATCGTCCTGCAGCAGCTTGTGGGTGCCGATGAGGATGTCGATCTTGCCTTCGGCCAGTTCCGCCGCGGCGCTGGCGACTTCCTTGGCCGACTTGAAGCGGCTCATCACCTCGACCTTCACCGGCCAGTCGGCGAAGCGGTCGCGGAAACTGTTGTAGTGCTGCTGGGCCAGCAGCGTGGTGGGTACCAGCACCGCCACCTGGCGGCCGCTGTGCACGGCGATGAAGGCGGCGCGCATGGCCACCTCGGTCTTGCCGAAGCCGACGTCGCCGCACACCAGGCGGTCCATGGGCTGGCCGGCGAGCATGTCGGCCCGCACCGCCTCGATGGCGGTCTGCTGGTCGGGGGTTTCCTCGAACGGGAAGCCGGCGCTGAAGGTGGCGTAGTCGGCGGCCGGGTCGGCGAAGGCGTAGCCTTTGCGTGCGGCGCGGCGGGCGTAGATGTCGAGCAGCTCGGCGGCGACGTCGCGCACCTGCTCGGCGGCCTTGCGCTTGGCTTTCTGCCAGGCTTCGGAGCCCAGCCGGTGCAGCGGGGCCAGGGCGTCGTCGCTGCCGGTGTAGCGCGCGATCAGGTGCAGGTTGGCCACCGGCACGTAGAGCTTGGCGCCCTCGGCGTATTCGAGGGTGAGGAACTCGGCGGCCTGGCCGTCGATTTCCAGGGTGGCCAGGCCCAGGTAGCGGCCCACGCCATGGTCGATGTGCACCACCGGCGCGCCTTCGCGCAGCTCGGTGAGGTTCTTGATCACCGCGTCGTTGGCCGCCTCGCCGCGTTTCTCGCGGCGCCTGCGCTGCATCACGCGCTGGCCGAACAGCGGGCTTTCCGCTACCAGGGCAATGGCGGGGTCGTCCAACAGCAGGCCGTCGTCCAGCGGTGCGATGGTGATCGCCAGGCGTTCGCCGCCGGTGACGAAGTCGGCCCAGCCGTCGACGGTCTGCGGGCGCAGCTTGAGGCGTTCGAGCAACTCGAGCAGCACTTCGCGGCGGCCCGCGGACTCGGCGGTGAACAGCACGCGGCCGCTGAACTGGTCGAGGAAGTTGGCCAGCTCCGCCAGCGGCTGGTGGGCCTTGGCCTCGATGGCCAGGTTGGGCAGGGCGCGGGCGGCGAAGCGCTCACGGCCAGCGCCGGCCTCGACATCTTCGCCGCTGATCACCACTCGTGGCCACTGCTTGAGGCGGGCGAAGCAATCCTCCACCGGCAGGAACAGCTCCGCCGGTGGCAGCAGCGGCCGGCTCATATCGCCGCGGCGCTCTTCATAGCGCCCGCGCACATCGTTCCAGAAGTGTTCGGCGGCCTGCTCCACGCCCGGCAGCGAGAACACCTGGGTGTCGGCCGGCAGGTAGTCGAACAGGGTGGCGGTTTCTTCGAAGAACAACGGCAGGTAGTACTCGATGCCAGCGGGGATGATGCCGCTGGTGAGGTCCTGGAAGATTGCGCTGCGGCGGAAGTCGACGTCGAAGCGTTCGCGGAAACGCGCCTTGAAGCGCGTCACCTCGTCCTTCTGCATGGGGAACTCGCGCGCCGGCAGCAGGCGGATCGAGTCGACCTTGTCGATCGAGCGCTGGCTCTCCGGGTCGAAGGTACGCAGGGTCTCGATCTCGTCGTCGAACAGGTCGATGCGGTACGGCTGCTTGCTGCCCATGGGGAACAGGTCGATCAGCGCGCCGCGCACGGCGAACTCGCCATGCTCGTAGACCGTGTCGACGCAGCGGTAGCCGCTGGCTTCCAGGCGCGCGCGCATCTGCTCGACGTCGATCTTCTGGCCGACGTCCAGCACCAGGCTGCTGCCCAGCAGGAAGCGCGTGGGGGCCAGGCGGTGCAGGGCGGTGGTGATCGGCACGACGAGAATGCCGTGGTCCAGCTCCGGCAGCCGGTAGAGGCTGGCGATACGCTGGGAGATGATGTCCTGGTGCGGCGAGAACAGGTCGTAGGGCAGGGTTTCCCAGTCGGGGAAAGGCAGCACCGGCAGTTCTGGCGCGAAGAAGCGCAGCTCCTGCTCCAGGCGGTCGGCCGCCTGGCTGTCGGCGGTCAGCAGCAAGGTGAAGCGACCGGCGGTACTGGCAGCCTCGGCGACGGCCAGGCTCAAGGCCGCGCCGGGCAGGTTGCCCCAGGTTTGTTTGCCGGCCGTGGCCGACATTTGCGGTAGGCGCAGAACTGACACGGGAGATCGGACTCCAAGCGTTGCGGCAAAGAGGTCGATTGTACCGGTGACGAGGCGCGCTGTCAGGTTCGAAAGGGCTTGGCGACGGGGGCTGGCGCCGGCGACAGGCGCTCATTGCCCGATACGCCGCGGGGCGTCATAATGTAGCCCCTTTTTTGTTCCCCTACATGTGGAAGGTTACCGTGACTCAGAAGCCCGACCAGTGTCTTGGTGAGTGGATCGATCGTGAAGCCCTGGCTGAAGCGATGATCCCGCTTATCGGTCAGCTCTACCGCAACAACAACGTGGTGAGCTCGATCTATGGCCGCAGCCTGATCAACCGTTCGGTTATCTCGATCCTCAAAGCACACCGCTTTGCCCGTCACCGTCAGACCGACGAGACCGAGCTGTCCGTCCACGAGACATTCCCCCTGCTCAAGGCCATGAGCGAGCTGAAGCTGGGCGCCGCCTCGGTGGACCTGGGCAAGCTGGCCAACAAGTTCAAGGTCGAAGGCAATGGCCGCAGCGCCGAACAGTTCGTCCGTGACGAACTGGCCGACGTCGTGGGTCAGCAGAACGCTTCCGCACGCAAGGGCACCGACGTCGTGCTGTACGGCTTCGGCCGCATCGGCCGCCTGCTGGCGCGTATCCTGATCGAGAAGACCGGTGGCGGCGACGGCCTGCGCCTGCGCGCCATCGTTGTGCGCAAGGGCGCCGAGAACGACCTGGTCAAGCGCGCCAGCCTGCTGCGCCGCGACTCGGTGCACGGTCCGTTCGACGGCACCATCGTCATCGATGAAGCCAACAACACCATCACTGCCAACGGCAACCTGATCCAGGTGATCTACGCCAAGAGCCCGAGCGAAGTCGACTACACCCAGTACGGCATCAACGATGCGCTGATCGTCGACAACACCGGTGTCTGGCGTGACGCCGACGGCCTCGGCCAGCACCTGGCCTGCCCGGGCGCCGCCCGCGTGATCCTCACCGCACCTGGCAAGGGCGCGCTGAAGAACATCGTGCACGGCATCAACCACGGCGACATCAGCGCCGACGACAAGATCATCTCGGCGGCGTCCTGCACCACCAACGCCATCGTGCCGGTGCTCAAGGCCATCAACGACCAGTACGGCATCGTCAACGGGCACGTCGAAACCGTTCACTCGTTCACCAACGACCAGAACCTGATCGACAACTTCCACAAGGGCAGCCGCCGTGGCCGCGCCGCGCCGCTGAACATGGTCATCACCGAGACCGGTGCCGCCACTGCCGCCGCCAAGGCGCTGCCAGTGCTCAAGGGCAAGCTGACCGGCAACGCGATCCGTGTGCCGACGCCGAACGTGTCGATGGCCATTCTCAACCTGAACCTCGAGAAGGCCACCAACCGCGAAGAGCTGAACGAGTACCTGCGCCAGACCGCCATGCACTCCGAGCTGCACAAGCAGATCGACTACGTCAGCTCCCAGGAAGTGGTATCGACCGACTTCGTCGGTTCGCGCCACGCCGGTGTGGTCGACGCCGAGGCGACCATCTGCAACGACAACCGTGTTGTCCTGTACGTCTGGTACGACAACGAATTCGGTTACAGCTGCCAGGTGGTGCGCGTGATGGAAGACATGGCCGGTGTGAACCCGCCAGCGTTTCCACGCTGATCCGCTTGTAATGCGTTGAGAAAACGGGAACCTTCGGGTTCCCGTTTTTTTTGCCTGATAACTGCTGTGCCTGTACCGGCCTCATCGCCGGCAAGCCGGCTCCCACAGAGGCGCTGGCGCCGAGCCTTTTGTGGGAGCCGTTGCCGGCGATGAGGCCAGTGCTGTCTCCTGAGAGCTCTCGTTTGCGCGCGATACTACTGTTGTCCATCCTTACGCTGCTTTCAGCCTGCAAGCCAACCCCGACCCTCGAGCGCTTCGGCGGCCCGACCATGGGCAGCAGCTACAGCATCCAGTACGTGCGCCAGCCCGGCGGCCCGGCGCCGGAGCAGGTGCAGTCGGCGGTCGAAAGCATCCTGCAGGCCGTCGACGCGCATTACTCCACCTACCGCGGCGACTCCATCGTCAGCCGTTTCAACCAGTTGCCGGCCAATCAGTGCCTGCCCATCGATGCCGACATGCTGGAACTGGTTACTTTCGGCCAGCACCTGGCCGAACAGAGCCAGGGCGCCTTCGACCTTACCGTCGAGCCGCTGCTCGACCTCTGGGGCTTCGGCCCGCAGGCCCGCGAAATGCAGGTGCCGGAGCCGCAGGCGCTGGCCAGGGAGCGCCTGCGCGTGGGTTACCGCCACTTGCGCCTTGAGGGCGAGGCCCTGTGCAAGGACGCCGCCGTCGAGCTGGATTTCAACAGCATCGCCGCCGGCCACGCCGTCGACCTGATCGCCCAGCGCCTGCGCGCCATGGGCATCGACAACTTTCTTGCCGAGGCCACCGGTGAGTTGAAGGCCGTGGGCCGCAAGCCCGATGGCAGCGCCTGGCGGGTGGCCCTGGAACTGCCGCGCGAGGATCGCCAGATCGCCCGCCAGGTCATCGACGTGCAGGACCTGGCCGTGTCGACCTCGGGTGACTACCGGCATTATTTCGAGGACAATGGCCGGCGCTATTCACACACCTTCGACGCCCGCCTCGGGCGCCCGGTCGCGCACGACCTGGCGGCGGTGACGGTGCTCGACGCTTCGGCGCTGCTGGCCGACGGCTACTCGACCCTGTTGTTGATCCTCGGGCCGCAGCAGGGCTGGGATTTCGCCATCGCGCACGGTATCGCCGCAGTGCTGGTGACCCGGGTCGAGGGTGGTTTCGTCTCTCGTTCCACGCCGGCCTTCGAGCGGCGGGTGAAAGGCAAGTGAAAGGCAAGCCACGGATGATCGAAGCCAGGGAAACGGTGAAACGACATGTAGTGCAGGCAATAATGGCCTACGACGCGACCAAGGGTTAATGTGCGCGGCGTTCACGCTTGATTAGACTGCACCCGAATTTTCTCATGGCGCCCCGGCGACATGATCGCGCCCCGCGGCCATCCGGCCGGCGGGCCAGTTCTGAAGGAGTACGCATGGCTGTCTACAACTACGACGTAGTGGTGCTGGGTTCCGGCCCGGCCGGAGAGGGCGCGGCAATGAACGCCGCCAAAGCAGGGCGCAAGGTGGCCATGGTCGACAGCCGTCGCCAGGTCGGTGGCAACTGCACCCACCTGGGCACCATCCCGTCCAAGGCGCTGCGTCACTCCGTGCGGCAGATCATGCAGTTCAACACCAACCCGATGTTCCGCGCCATCGGCGAGCCGCGCTGGTTCTCCTTCCCTGATGTGCTCAAGAGCGCCGAGAAGGTCATCAGCAAGCAGGTCGCCTCGCGCACCGGCTACTACGCGCGCAACCGCGTCGATGTGTTCGTCGGCACCGGCAGCTTCGCCGATGAGCAGACCGTCGAAGTGGTCTGCCCCAACGGCGTGGTCGAGAAGCTCAACGCCAAGCACATCATCATCGCCACCGGCTCGCGCCCATACCGCCCGGCCGACATCGACTTCCACCACCCGCGCGTCTATGACAGCGACACCATCCTCAGCCTCAGCCATACCCCACGCAAGCTGATCGTCTACGGCGCCGGGGTGATCGGTTGCGAATACGCCTCGATCTTCAGCGGCCTGGGTGTGCTGGTGGAACTGGTCGACAACCGCGGCCAGCTGCTGAGCTTCCTGGATTCGGAGATTTCCCAGGCGCTGAGCTACCACTTCAGCAACAACAACATCACCGTGCGCCACAACGAGGAGTATGACCGTGTCGAGGGCCTGGACAACGGGGTGATCCTGCACCTGAAGTCGGGCAAGAAGATCAAGGCCGACGCCTTGCTGTGGTGCAATGGCCGTACCGGCAACACCGACAAGCTGGGCCTGGAGAACATCGGTATCAAGGTCAACAGCCGCGGCCAGATCGAGGTCGACGAGACCTACCGCACCAGCGTGCCGAACATCTACGGTGCCGGTGACGTGATCGGCTGGCCAAGCCTGGCCAGCGCCGCCCATGACCAGGGCCGCTCGGCGGCCGGCAGCATCGTCGACAACGGCAGCTGGCGCTTCGTCAACGATGTGCCGACCGGCATCTACACCATTCCGGAGATCAGCTCGATCGGCAAGAACGAGCAGGAACTGACCCAGGCCAAGGTGCCCTACGAAGTGGGCAAGGCCTTCTTCAAGAGCATGGCCCGCGCACAGATCGCCGGCGAGCCGCAAGGCATGCTGAAGATCCTGTTCCACCGCGAGACCCTGGAAGTCCTCGGCGTGCACTGCTTCGGCTACCAGGCCTCGGAGATCGTCCACATCGGCCAGGCGGTGATGAACCAGCCGGGCGAGCAGAACAACCTGAAGTACTTCGTCAACACCACTTTCAACTACCCGACCATGGCCGAGGCCTATCGGGTAGCCGCCTATGATGGTCTGAACCGGCTTTTTTGAGCGGCTCCGACCGGTGGCCTGAGCCGGTCGGGGAGACCGATTTCAGCCCTACCCGAGGGTGGTCCTGGCCAAACCGGGAAAGTCTGTAATCAGGCTGTCCACGCCAAAGTCGGCGAGCCGGCGCATCAGTGCCGGTTCGTTGACCGTCCACACCGACACGTGCAAACCCTGGCGCTGCGCCTTGATCAGGCGCTCGGGGGTGCACAGCGTCCAGTTCAACGCCAGCATCTCGCAGCCGTAGTTCTGCGCGACCTTCAGCGGGTCGAGCCAGGCGTACTCGGCGACCAGCCCGCGTTTCACGTCGGGCACCAGCTCCTGGGCGGCGCCGAGCACTTCCCGTGAGCTCGAGGTGATGGTCACCTTGTCCAGCAGGCCGTGCTGCAGGGCCAGTTCGCGGATCGCCAGCACCGTGCTGGCCGCGCGGGTGCGCGAGGCGCTCTTGACCTCCAGTTGCCAATGCTCGAACGGGCACTTCTCGAACAGTTCCTCGAGCCGTGGGATGTGGCAGGGCTGTACATGGCCCGGGCCTCCCTTGCGGGCGTCGTAGGTCACCAGCTCGGCGGCGGTGTGCTCGACCACCTTGCCGCGCCTGCCGGTAGTGCGCTTGAGGCTCGGGTCGTGGATCACCATCAGCTCGTTGTCGGCCGACAGGTGCAGGTCGAGTTCGCAGCGGTCCACGCCATGGGACAGGCACTGACGGAAACTCTGCAGGGTGTTCTCGGGTGCTTCGCCCTTGGCGCCGCGGTGGCCATAGATCAGGGTCACGTTCGTTCCTTCAAAACAGGGAAAAAGGGCTTATGCGTCCGGCTCGTTCTGCTCCAGCGCCTGGCGCCGTTGCTGTTGCTGGCGCTGCAGGATGTAGCGGGCCAGGAGCTGGCGCTGGGCGTCGGTCATGTCGATGAATTCGGTGCCAACCTCGAAGTCGCCGTCCGGGCGCGGGTCGCAATGGGTGACCCGGCCGCGCAGCAACAGGCCATGGGCACGGGGCATCAGCACCATCTTCACCTTGACCCGGGTGCCGGGCGCGATCTTCTGCGCCTGGGCGAACTCGATGCCGCCTTCGGAGATGATCACCGGCATCGGCTGGCCGATTTCGCCGATCAAGGTTTGCGCGACCACGGCGCTCAGCAGGTCGAGGCGTTTGTTCTGGGCGCGCAGGAAGGCGGCCAGGGTGCGGTCCTTCTCGCTCAACTGGCGCAGCAGGTGTTGCGACTCGAAGTCGGACAGGTGCAGTTCGCTGAGCAGGTTGAACAGCTCCGAATCATCCTGCAACAGTTCTGTCTCAAGGGCTTCGGCCGCGCTGAGGGGGCTGATTTGAAGTGCGATCCGATCTTCGATGCGGTAGTATTCGCGGCGATCTTCTTCGTCTAATGTCGTCATGGCGAACCCAAGGTTACGGCGGTGGTCCGAGTGTAAAGCCGCCGTAGGCGCCTCGCCACAAGGACGTTCCCTTTCATCCGAACAAGCCCCGACATGTTCAGACCTCTATTCGTATTCATTGGTACGCGCTACACCCGTGCCAAGCGCCGCAATCACTTCGTCTCGTTCATTTCGCTCACCTCGATGATCGGCCTCGCCCTGGGCGTGGTGGTGATGATCGTGGTGCTGTCGGTGATGAACGGGTTCGACCACGAGATGCGTACCCGCGTGCTGGGTATGATTCCTCACGCCACGTTGGAGACCGGTCAGCCGATCGACGACTGGCAGGCCCTCGCCTCTAAAGTAAAGCAGAATCCGCAGGTGCTGGCGGTCGCGCCCTTCACCCAGATGCAGGGCCTGCTGACCCATGAGGGCAAGGTGCAGAAGGTGCTGCTCAACGGCATCGACCCGGCCCGCGAGCGCGAGGTGTCGATCATCGACAAGTTCGTCCTCGACGGCAGCCTAGACAAGCTGGCGCCGGGCGAGTGGGGGATCATGATCGGCGACAAGGCCGCACAGAAGCTGGGCGTGGCCATCGGCGACAAGCTGACCTTCGTCGCCCCCGAGGTCAGCGTGACCCCGGCGGGCATGTTCCCGCGCATGAAGCGCTTCACCGTGGTCGGCACCTTCCATGTCGGTGCCGGCGAGATCGACGGCTACCTGGGCCTGACCAACATTGCCGACCTGTCGCGCCTGCATCGCTGGAAGGCCGATCAGGTCCAGGGCGTGCGCCTGAAGTTCGACGACCTGTTCCAGGCCCCCCGCGCCACCTGGGCCATTGCCCAGCAGCTGGGCGAGCAGGAGTACTACCCGCGGGACTGGACACGCACCCACGGCAACCTGTACCAGGCAATCCGCATGGAGAAATCCATGATCGGCCTGCTGCTGCTGCTGATCGTTGCGGTGGCGGCGTTCAACATCATTTCCACCCTGGTGATGGTGGTCAACGACAAGCGCGGCGACATCGCCATCCTGCGCACCCTGGGTGCCACGCCCGGGCAGATCATGGCCATCTTCATGGTCCAGGGCACGGTGATCGGCGTGGTTGGCACGCTGATCGGCGCGGTGCTGGGCATCCTCGGCGCGCTCAACGTGAGCGCGGCCATCGCCGGCATCGAAGCCCTGATCGGGCACAAGTTCCTCAATGCCGACGTGTACTTCATCGATTACCTGCCGTCGCAGATCCAGGCCCAGGACGTGTACATGGTCTGCGGTGCGGCGCTGGTCCTGAGTTTCTTCGCCACCCTGTACCCGGCCTGGCGCGCCTCGCGCACCCAGCCTGCAGAGGCGCTACGTTATGAGTGAGTCGCGCATGAGTGATAAAGCCGTGTTGAGCTGCCGCAACCTGGGCAAGAGCTACGAGGAAGGCCCGGAGTCGGTGCAGGTGTTGTCAGGGTTGAACCTCGAACTGCACCCGGGGGAGCGGGTGGCCATCGTCGGCAGCTCGGGTTCGGGCAAGAGTACGCTGCTCAACCTGCTGGGCGGTCTCGACACGCCGACGCAGGGCAGTGTCTGGCTGGCCGGCGAAGAGCTGTCGGCACTGGGCGAGCGGGCCCGCGGCCTGCTGCGCAATCGCGCGCTGGGCTTCGTCTACCAGTTCCACCACCTGCTGGCAGAGTTCACCGCCCTGGAGAACGCCTGCATGCCGTTGCTGATCGGCAAGACCCCGATCAGCGAGGCCCGCGAGCGCGCCGAGGCGCTGCTCAAGCGCGTCGGCCTGGGCCACCGCCTCAATCACAAGCCGGCCGAGCTGTCCGGTGGTGAGCGCCAGCGTGTGGCGATTGCCCGCGCCCTGGTCAACCGCCCCGGCCTGGTGATGCTCGACGAGCCCACCGGCAACCTCGACCACCACACCGCCCAGGGTATCCAGGAGCTGATGCGCGAGTTGTCGACCCACTCGCAGACCGCCTTCCTGGTAGTGACCCACGACCTCAACCTGGCGCGCCAGATGGACCGTGTGCTGAGCCTGGAAGACGGGCACCTGGTGGCGATCTGAGTCGCTTGCGCGGGGCCCCGTGAGGCGGCCCCGGTTCTTTTTCTACTTGGGTGTTCCCGTTCATGTTCAGACCCTTGTCCTTGTTCATCGGTGCCCGCTACACCCGTGCCAAGCGCCGCAACCACTTCATCTCGTTCATCTCCATGACCTCGATGATCGGCCTGTCGCTCGGCGTGCTGGCCATGATCACGGTGTTGTCGGTGATGAACGGCTTCCAGCGCGAGATGAGTTCGCGGGTGCTTGGCCTGGTGCCACACGCTGCGATCCTCGGCGCGCAGCCGTTGGACGACTGGCGCACGGTCGCCGCCGCCGCCGAAGGCAATCCGGCGGTGATGGCTGCCGCGCCGATCACCGAGATGGAAGGCATGCTCTCGTACAAGGGGGCGATGCAGCCGATCCAGGTCGCCGGCATCGATCCGACCGAGGAAGGCAAGGTCTCCATCGTCACCCAGCACATCGTCCAGGGCAGCTTGCAGGCATTGGTGCCGGGCGAGTATGGCGTGGTCATCGGTGAATTGACGGCGCGGCGTTTTCGCCTGAACACCGGTGACAAGCTGACCCTGATCGTCCCGGAGATCAGCAAGGAACCGGGCGGCATCACTCCGCGCATGCAGCGCCTCACCGTGGTCGGCATCTTCAAGGTGGGTGCCGAACTGGATGGCTCGCAGGCCTACATTCACGTCGCCGATGCCGGCGAAATGCAGCGCTGGGCACCGGGCCAGGTGCAGGGCGTGCGCCTGAAGCTGCATGACCTGTATGCCGCGCCACAGGTGTCCAAGGCCATCGCCGCGGGCCTGGGCGAAGGCTACCGCGCCGATGACTGGTCGCACACCCAGGGCAGCCTGTTCAGCGCGATGAAGATGGAAAAGACCATGATCGGCCTGCTGCTGATGATGATCATCGCCGTGGCCGCGTTCAACATCATCGCCACCCTGGTGATGGTGGTGAACGATAAGGGCGCGGACATCGCCATCCTGCGCACCATCGGCGCCACGCCGGCGCAGATCATGGGCACCTTCATGGTCCAGGGCAGCTTGATCGGCATCGTCGGCACCTTGCTTGGCGGGGTGCTGGGAGTGATCCTGGCGCTGAACGTGAGCGCGGTGGTCGGTTGGCTCGAGCGGGTCAGCGGGCAGCATATCTTCACCTCCGACATCTACTTCATCAGCAGCCTGCCGTCGGAGCTGCAATGGGGCGATGTGGCGATCATCTGCGTGGCGGGGCTGGTGATGAGCTTCCTGGCGACGATCTACCCGGCGTACCGCGCCTCGCAGATCGAACCGGCCATGGCGTTGCGTTACGAGTAAGGCATGGCGCCCCTTTCGCCGGCAAGCCGGCTCCCACAAAGTACAGGCTTGCAAGAGCCCTGTGGGAGCTGGCTTGCCAGCGATGGGCTGTGTAGCAGCCCCTATTCGGACAACTCGATCACAAACCGCGTCCAGCCATCCGCGCACTCTGCCCTGATGCGTCCCCCATGTGCCTGCACGATCGAGCGGGTGATCGCCAGCCCCAACCCCGCATGCTCGCTGCTGCCTTCCTGGCGCGCCGGATCCGCCCGGTAGAAGCGGTCGAACAATCGCTCCAGCAGTTGCGGCGCAATCGCCGGCCCGGTGTTGGCTACCACGATGCGCAGCCCAGGCTCCAAGCTTACCCGGATCTCCCCTCCGGCGGGGGTGAAGCGCAGGGCGTTGTCCAGCAAGTTCGATAGCGCCCGGCGCAGCATGTGCCGGTCGCCCTTGGCATGGGCCTGGCCCTCACGCAACAAACGCACCTCGGCGTCCTCGGCCAGCGGCGCGTAGTACTCCAGCAACGCATCGGCCTCCGTTGCCAGGTCCAGCGCCTGGCGGCTGGGCATCAGCAGGCCGTGGTCAGCCTTGGCCAGGTAGAGCATGTCGTTGACCAGCTGGGCCATCCATTGCAGCTCCTCAAGGTTGCCGTGCAGGGCCTCGCGGTACTCCTCGAGGCTGCGCGGGCGGGTGAGGGTGACCTGGGTGTGGGTCAGCAGGTTGGACAGCGGCGTGCGCAGTTCGTGGGCGATGTCGGCGGAGAACGCCGACAGGCGCTGAAACGCGTCGTCCAGGCGCTGCAGCATGGCGTTGACGGTGCCGGCCAGCTCGGCCAGTTCCTCGGGCATCTCGGCGGCCGGCAAGCGCGTGGTTAGCGAGCCGGCGGTGACGCTGGCGGCCACCTTGCCCATCTGCCGCAGCGGTTTCAGGCCGCGGCGTACGGCCCAGGCGCCGAGCAGCGCGGTGGCCAGCGCCGACAGGCCGACGGTGAACCAGATCAACCGCTGCATGCCTTGCAGGAAGTGCTGGTGGTGGGTGATGTCGAGGAACAGGGTCAGTTGTGGCGAAGCGGGCTGGCCGTCGACCAGTGGCGCGCTGAGGCTGCGGTAATCGACCCCGTGGCTGTGCAGCGTGGCCAGGCCGGTAGGGGTGGGGGCCTGCGGCAGCTCGCCCCGGCTGGCGAACCACGGCTCGCCGTCGGCGCCGCGCACACGCAAGGCCAGGTCGGACTGGTGACTCAGCTCGTTGAGCAGCGCCGGCAGACGCGTGGCCAGTTGCTGCTGGGTGGTGACACCGGCAAGCAGGCTGCTCATCAGCGAAAGCCGGCCACTGAGCAGTTGCTGGTCGAGTTCGACGAAATGCTGCTCGCTGGCGCGGTTGAACAGCAGGCCGGCGCCCAGCGACACGGCCGCGGTGCAGGCGGCGAACAGCAGCGCCAGGCGGCTGCCCAGGGACAGGCGGCGCATCAGTCGTGGCGCTCTTCGAGCACGTAGCCCATGCCGCGCACAGTATGGATCAGCTTGGCGGCATGGCTGTCGTCGATCTTCAGGCGCAAGCGGCGGATGGCCACCTCGATGACGTTGGTGTCGCTGTCGAAATTCATGTCCCACACCTGCGAGGCGATCAGCGACTTGGGCAGCACCTCGCCCTGGCGGCGCAGCAGCAGTTCGAGCAGGGCGAACTCCTTGGCGGTCAGATCGATGCGCTGACCGGCGCGCTCGGCGCGGCGGCGAATCAGGTCCAGGCGCAGGTCGGCCAGGGCCAGGCAGGTATCCTGGCTGGCACTGGCGCCACGGCGCAGCAGGCTGCGTACACGGGCCAGCAGTTCGGAGAAGGCGAAGGGTTTGACCAGGTAGTCGTCGGCGCCCAGCTCCAGGCCGTGCACGCGGTCCTCGACGGCATCGCGGGCGGTGAGGAACAGCACCGGGGTGTCCAGCCCGGCCTGGCGCACCGCCTGGAGGATCTGCCAGCCGTTGCGCCCCGGCAGCATCACGTCGAGGATCAGCAGGTCGTGGTCGCCGCTCAGGGCCAGGTGCTGGCCGGTTTCGCCGTCGCTGGCCAGTTCGGTGGCGAAGCCGGCCTCGCTCAAGCCCTGGCTCAGGTACTGGCCGGTCTTGGCCTGGTCTTCGACGATCAGCAGTTTCATGTGTTTACCAACGGTTCGGGCCAACGTGATGCCGAAATGATACGTGACGATCTGGCGGCCTGCCCAAGCTGACAAAGTTGTAATCTTCCCGTCAGCCAGCTGCCAGCCAGCCTTTTCGACAATGGTGCCATCTTCGCTGCATTGATCTGGAGTCACCCATGAAACACCTGTTGCTCACCGCCGCGCTTGCCCTGACCAGCCTGCCCACCTTCGCTGGCGAAGCCAAACCCTTCGCTTTCGGCGAGCCGGCGCCGGCAGCCAAGGCCACCCGCACTGTCGAGGTGGTGCTCAAGGACATCGCCTTCGAACCCAAGAGCATCAAGGTCAAGGCCGGCGAAACCGTACGTTTCGCGCTGGTCAATGAAGGCAAGCTGCCCCACGAGTTCAATCTCGGCGACAAGGCCATGCATGCCGCACATCAAAAGGAAATGGTCGCCATGCAGGGCAAGATCTTTGCCGCCGGCATGAATCACGAAGGCATGGACCACAGCCAGATGATGGGCGGCGGCCATGGCCACGACACCGGCAACACCGTGCTGGTGCAGCCTGGCCAGCGCGCGGAGCTGACCTGGACCTTCCGCAAATCGGCGCCCATCGAGTTCGCCTGCAACGTACCGGGCCATTACCAGGCCGGCATGGTCGGGCCGCTGACCATCGAGTGACATCGGCTCCAAGGCGGGGTGCAAAACCGGTAGACTAGGGGCAATTTCGAACCTTCAGGTCAGTTTCCATGCATCCCGCCGCCGAACACTCCCCGCTGGGCAAGTCCAGCGAATACATCGCCACTTACACCCCCTCGCTGCTGTTCCCTATCCCGCGCCTGGCCAAGTGGGCCGAGCTGGGCGTGAGTGGCGACGCGCTGCCGTGGCAGGGCGTGGATTTCTGGAACTGCTTCGAGCTGTCCTGGCTGCTGCCTTCGGGCAAGCCGGTGGTGGCCATCGGCGAGTTCGCCATCCCTTGCGACTCGCCGAACATCATCGAGTCCAAGTCCTTCAAGCTGTACCTCAACTCGCTGAACCAGACCGTGTTCGCCTCGGTGGCCGAGTTGCAGGCGTGCCTGGCGAACGACTTGTCTGCCGCTGCGGGCAAACCGGTCGCGGTCAAGGTCAGCACCTTGGCCGAGGTCGAAGGCCAAGGCGTGAGCGCCTTGCCGGGCCAGTGCATCGATGCGCTGGATGTGAGCATCAGCAACTACGAGCAACCGCAGCCTGAACTGCTGCGCTGCGCGGCGGATCGCGTGATGGAAGAGACCGTGCACAGCCACCTGCTCAAATCCAATTGCCCGGTTACCGGCCAGCCGGACTGGGGCAGCGTGGTGGTGGAGTACAAGGGCCGGGCGCTGGACCATGCCAGCCTGCTGACCTACCTGATCAGCTTCCGCCAGCATGCTGACTTCCACGAGCAGTGCGTGGAGCGGATCTACCTGGACCTGAAGAACCTGCTCAAGCCTGAGCACCTGACGGTGTATGCACGGTATGTGCGCCGGGGTGGGCTGGATATCAACCCGTACCGCAGCACCGGGGCGATCAACCCACAGAACCTGCGGTTGGTGCGGCAGTAATGTAACCGGGCCGCGAAGCGGCCCATCGCCGGCAAGCCAGCTCCCACAGAGAGCAGATTGGCGCAATCCCTGTGGGGGCCGGCTTGCCGGCGATGGGCTGCAACGCAGCCCGTTGGGTTCAGATCCCCATGCTGTGCAGCGAGTTGGCAATGCTGCGCAGGGTGGCGGTAAGGTCGGGGTGTTCGGCCTCGAAGCGTTCGATGGCGAGGTTCACGCCGTCGACGAGGTTGTTGTCCGGGGTGGCTTCCTCAAGCTTCAGCTGGGCCTCGATCTGCCTGGCTTCTTCATGCAGGCTGGCCAGCTCCTCTTCCGAAAGCGGCACATTGCGATCCAGTTGCTCGCGCAGGCTATTCAGGCGCTCTTGCAGTTCGCGGGCAGGCATTGTTCTTACTCCATCAATGACTTGGCAAGGCATGGACCTCAGCGAAGCGGCAAAGGTTCGGGCCTGTCTTCTAGCGTAATCCACCTGCCGGCGCTTTGCATGACCCGTATCAACGGGGATGTATCAGGGTTTCTCGCCTTTTTGCCGGCGCTGGGCGATATCCGCGAGGCAGGCATCAAGGGATTCGAGGTGGTCAATCACCGAGTGCACGCCCAGGCCGAACAGCGCCAGGGTGGCCTTGCCGCGGGCCAGCTCCTGTTCCTGCCGGCTCAGTGCCTGCCATTGCGCTGAGCCCTGATCGCAGGCCGCAAGCCCCACCGTCCACAGGCCGGCATTGAGCCCCGATTGCAACAGCAGCGGCTCGCCACTGACCAGCACGCAGCCGTCCAGGCGCTGGCTTTGCAAGTTCATCAGCGCCTGCCAGCAGGCATTGGGGGTGGGCCATTTGCTGCCATTGGCGCAGTGGCCCGGCAGCCAGTCGGGCAGCACGCTGCTCAGGCGTTTGCCCAGGGTGGCGCTGAGTTCGTCAAGCCAGATGCACGGCACCTGCTGCGAGCGCAGGCGAAGCAGGGAATCCAGGGCGCCGGGGGCGGGCAGGGGGCCGCCGTCGGTCGCCTGTACCAGGCAGCCGCGCAGGCCGAACAGCACAGCGGTGAAGGCGGGTGCGTCTTGCATGGCAACGTCCCTAAATAACCCGCAGGCTATCCAGCGATTGTTACCGACGGATGACGGCCAGGGTCTGTACGAAATGTGTCTGCGCGAAGGCCAGACAAGGCGAAACGGGGAGGAAGCGCAGTGTACTGGAGTACATGAGCATTCCGAGCCCCGTTTCAACGCAGTATGGGCGAGTGCAGATACATTTCGTACAGAGCCTACAGTTGTTCACAAATTCTTGACGCTGATATGTAAAACTATCGTTCGGTCAGCAAGCCAGTATACTTGCGCCCTATCGAGCAGCGTGCCAAAGGCCGTTGCCGCCGTGAAATCCGATGGAGAAACATCTATGCGTAGGATCGGTGCCGGAGTGATCGAGCGAGTCACCCAGGCCTGTGTCTGCGCCAGCTTGCTGCTGGCGCCCGTGGCGGCTACTCAGGCAGCCACGGAGGAGGATCCCTGGGAGGCGGTGAACCGGCCGATCTTCCGGTTCAACGACGTCCTCGACACCTATGCCCTCAAGCCGTTGGCGCAGGGTTATCAATACGTCACCCCGCAGTTCCTCGAAGATGGCATCCACAACGTCTTCCGCAACCTGGGCGACGTCACCAACCTGGCCAACAACGTGTTGCAGCTCAAGCCCCGTGCGGCGGGCGTCGACACGGCGCGGCTGATCGTCAACACCACCTTCGGCCTGGGCGGCTTCTTCGATGTCGGCACCAAGATGGGCCTGCAGCGCAACGATGAAGACTTCGGCCAGACCCTCGGCTACTGGGGCGTGCCCAGCGGGCCGTACGTGGTCATCCCGTTCCTTGGCCCAAGCACCGTGCGTGACGGCCTGGCCAAGTACCCGGACTCCTACACCGAGCCCTACCGCTACATCGACCATGTGCCGACGCGCAACTCGATCCTCGCCCTCGACGTGATCGACACCCGCGCCAGCCTGCTGTCGGCAGAGAAGCTGATGCAGGGCGACAAATACATCTTCCTGCGCAACGCCTACCTGCAGAACCGCGAGTTCAAGGTCAAGGACGGCGAGGTCGAAGACGACTTCTGACACTGCTTACGCAAAAGGCGACCCTCGGGTCGCCTTTTGCGTAACAGTTCAATGCATGGCCAGTATGCGCAAGCCGAAGCGCTGCGCACCGCCTGGCTGGTCGGCGATCCATACCACTTCGGTGCTGGCATGCAGCCCGGCAAGGGCCGTGTGGTCGGAGTCGATGCGTACCTCAAGGCGGTCGCCTACCTGGAAACGCTGCGGCGCCTGCACCTGCATGCCGGTGCTGGAGAGGTCGATGCACACAGCGCTGATCACCTGGTCGGCCTGCAGCAGCTGGACCTCGGCATCGATACGCATGCGAATGAAATCACGTTTTTCGCTGTAATCCACGGGGTGCTGGGACATGCTTGCATCCTTTCGTCAGGTTGCGCTGCTCCACATTCTTATAACGCCGGGTGATTTGCCCTGTAAAGTGCAGGGAAGTCTACCTGCCCATGCTTGAAACGCCAGGCGGATGGGAGTACCGTCAGCGCCTTACAGGGCACCTCGCTATTTGCCGGACCAGTCTTCTTGTCCTACAACTCAAGTAGAGAGTGGCTAGAGAGCATTCCAGTAGCCGTCTGTCGGTTCTCCACAGCCGCTACGCCAACCCAAATCTGGCGCCGTTCGCCCACATGCAGAAACCCAGTGCAACGCTGCTGATCATCGATGACGACGAGGTGGTCCGTGCCAGCCTCGCCGCTTATCTGGAAGACAGCGGCTTCAGCGTCCTCCAGGCCGGTAACGGTCAGCAGGGCCTCCAGGTCTTCGAAGCACACCAGCCCGACCTCGTGATCTGCGATCTGCGCATGCCGCAGATGGGCGGCCTCGAACTGATCCGCCGGATCAGCGAGCTCGCGCCGCAGTTGCCGGTGATCGTGGTGTCCGGTGCCGGCGTGATGAGCGACGCGGTCGAAGCCTTGCGCCTGGGCGCGGCGGACTACCTGATCAAGCCCCTGGAAGACTTGGCCGTGCTCGAGCACTCGGTGCGCCGCGCGCTCGACCGATCGCGCCTGGTGCTGGAGAACCAGCGCTACCGCGAGAAGCTCGAAGCCGCCAACCGCGAACTGGAGGCCAGCCTGCACCTGCTGCAGGAGGACCAGACCGCCGGGCGCCAGGTGCAGATGAACATGCTGCCGGAAAACCCCTGGGTGGCCGGCGATTTCGCTTTCGAGCACCAGATCATCCCGTCGCTGTACCTATCGGGGGATTTCGCCGACTACTTCCGCGTGGACGACCGGCGCATTGCCTTCTACCTGGCGGACGTGTCTGGCCATGGTGCCTCGTCGGCGTTCGTCACGGTGCTGCTCAAGTTCATGACCACGCGCTTGCTGTTCGAATTCAAGCGTGGCGGCAAGATGCGTGAGTTCAAGCCTTCGCAGGTGCTCAGCCACATCAACCGTGGCCTGATCAACTGCAAGCTGGGCAAGCATGTGACCATGGTCGGTGGGGTCATCGACGAGGACACCGGCCTGCTCACCTACAGCGTCGGCGGCCACTTGCCGCTGCCGGTGCTGTATACCCCGGGCCAGGCCCGCTACCTCGAAGGCCGCGGCCTGCCGGTGGGGTTGTTCGACGAGGCCAGCTACCAGGACCTGGTGCTGGAACTGCCAGCGCAGTTCAGCCTCACCCTGATGTCCGATGGCATTCTGGACCTTTTGCCCGGGGACACACTCAAAGATAAGGAAGCTGCCTTGCCGGAAATCGTCAAGGCGGCGGGGGGCAGCCTGGAGGGGCTGCGCCAACGATTCGAATTGGCTACGCTTGGGGAGATGCCGGATGATATCGCCCTATTGGTGTTGAGCAGGAACCTTGAATGAGTACTGGTAGAATCCAGTTCGCCGAGCAAAGCGGGACCTTCGTTCTGAAATTTGTCGGTGAAGTGCGCCTGACCCTGTGTTCGGCACTGGATGCGACGATCGAGAAGATCTTCACCGCGCTGAACTTCTCGGCCATCGTCATCGACCTGACCGAAACCGAAAGCATCGACAGCACCACCCTGGGCCTGCTGGCCAAGCTGTCGATCCTGTCCCGGCAAAAGGTCGGCCTGTTGCCGACCGTGGTTACCACCAACCCGGACATCTCCCGGCTGTTGCAGTCCATGGGTTTCGACCAGGTGTTCAACATCGTCGACCGCCCGGTGCCGTGCCCGGAGTGCCTGACCGACCTGCCGTCCCAGGACCAGGACGAGAGCGTGGTGCGCTCCAAGGTGCTGGAGGCGCACAAGATTCTCATGGGCTTGAACGACTCCAACCGCGAGGCGTTCCATGACCTGGTGAGCGCGCTGGAAAGATCCTGACCCCATCGCGGGCTTGCCCCGCGATGGCTTCAGTCCTTGATGAACGCCGTAGCCGGCGAACCGTCGGCATTCAACTGATACACCCGCGCGGGCCGCCCCTGGTCATCGAAGAATACCTGCCCCAGCCCCGCGCTGTTCCACAGTCGTTCCCCGGCCTTGCTGCGGCTGGGCGTACGCGGCACCACTTCCATCTGCCGACGCTTGGTAAACCAGTTGAGTGGCGAGCGCGGCGAATACAGCCAGCGGTTGAGCCGGTCGAGCACATCCAGCAGGCGCCGGGGAAACTCGTTCTTGATCCCGCTGCTGGTCACCTGCCACAAGTGCGGGCTGCCCTGGCGATGGCGGATCAGCACTTCGTAGACGAATGAGTAGTGCACATCGCCCGATAGCACCACGTAATGCCCCGGCGTGCGCGAGTGGCGGAAGATATTGAGCACCACCTGCGCCGCGCCCCGGTGCGCCATCCAGTTCTCGGCATCTACCAGTAACGGGTAGCCCAGGGCGCTGAACACCCGTTGCACGGTCTCGATCAGCTTGACCCCAAAGATCGGCGCCGGCGACACGATGATCGCCGACGGGTGATCGAGCAGCGCCTGCTGCAGCTCGCTCAGTGCCTCCCAATCGAGCAAGCCCGAAGGCTTGGCCAGATTGCGCTCGCTGCGCCAGCGCCGGGTGCGGGTGTCCAGCACCAGCAGCGGCGGGTTGCTCGGCAGCGCGTATTGCCAGCCCTGGAAGCGCAGCAGTTCGCCAATCAGTTCATCTCGCGCCTCACCCACCTGCCGGCACTGTCGGGCCAGCGCCGCGCAGCCGTCCGGGTCGTTGCCCCAGCCCTGGCACAGCAGGTAGCCGAGCAGGGCGTTGCCGATGATCCGCCGCGAGAACGGATGGCCGTAGGCGGTCTGTTCCCACTGCGCCGACAGGTTCCAGTCATCGGTGATGTCGTGGTCGTCGAAGATCATCAGGCAGGGCAGGTGGGCCATGACCCGCGCTACCTGGCCGAGGCCATCGCGGAAGGACTCGATCAGCGGCAGCTCGTGGCGGTAGCGGGCCTGGCGCTTGTCGGTGAGGCCGGGTGGCATCTGCATGCCCACCAGCGACCAGGGCAGCGGCGACCAGACGAGCAGGTACATGGCCATGACTTCGGCGAAGGTCACCAGGTGGTTGTCGGCGTTGCTGGAGGAGAAGATCGGCTTGCGCTTGCCGCCGAAGAAGCGCTCACGCAGGGTCTCGTTGCCTTCCTGGGCCGGCAGCAGGTCGGCGCGGTGGTAATAGCAGGCTGGGTGCTGGTAGAGCGCGGCGCCGCTGTCGACCAGGGCGCCGTCCAGTGCCTCGTCGAACAGCCCCAGGCGCTCGATCAACCCGTGGATGGCACGCAGCATGGGGCCAGCGACATCGTCGGTATAGACCTGGTCGCCGCTCATCAACAGTACGGCGGGGCGCTCCTCGGGGCGCGGGCCGGTGGCCAGCAGGCGGTCGGCGCACAGCAGGCCGTCGGCGGCCGGGTGATGAGGCTTGCGGCAGGAGCCGTGGAGCACTTGGTCGAGGCGCTGGCGTAGCACGAAGCTAGGGCGGCTGGCGCCGGGATAGAGCAGGTGTGGGGCCCAGTCGGCGATGCCTTGGCCGTTGGCCAGGCGCAGGTCGTATTCGAGCGCCACGTCGCTGGGGAGCGGCTGCTCGAAGTGGATATCCAGCAGGTGGATGAAGGCGTGGGTACCGACCGGGATCATCTCGCAGTGCACAGTGGCGCCGATGCCGGCTTGATCCAGGAGAAATTCGGCTTGCAGCGGTTGCGAGCCGACCAGCCAGATGGCCAGGCGTTGGGGCTCCAGGCGGCGCAGTACCGGGCCGGCAAGGACGAGGGGGAGGGTGGTGCTGGGGATCATCTATGGCTCGGCTTTGTCTGCTATGACGCTATCGCGGGGCAAGCCCGCTCCCACTGGTTATGGGGAATGCGGCCCCAGCGAAAACGGGCGGAAATGCTCTGCATTAACCGCCCGTCGATCAAGCCGAAGATGTATCAGGCTTTGTCAGCCAGCCATCAGCGCTTCCAGCTTCTCCTGGTCGCGGGCGAACTGGCGGATGCCTTCGGCCAGCTTCTCGGTGGCCATGGCGTCCTCGTTCATTGCCCAGCGGAACTTGCTCTCGTTCAACTGCTGCTTGGCCTCGCCAGCATTGCCCGGCTTGAGGATACGCGGCAGATCGCCTTGGTCGTCCGACAGCTGCTGCAGCAGCTCGGGGCTGATGGTCAGGCGATCGCAGCCGGCCAGTTGCTCGATCTGGCCAATATTGCGGAAGCTCGCGCCCATGACCACGGTGTTGTAGCCGTTGGTCTTGTAGTAGTCGTAGATGCGCGTGACCGATACCACGCCCGGGTCCTCGGCGCCGACGTATTCCTTGCCGGTGCTC
The DNA here is from genome assembly GCF_050586565.1 of Pseudomonas sp. WC1. NCBI lineage: Bacteria > Pseudomonadati > Pseudomonadota > Gammaproteobacteria > Pseudomonadales > Pseudomonadaceae > Pseudomonas > Pseudomonas sp. WC1. The sequence goes on along the minus strand of NZ_JBOBDQ010000045.1, from coordinate 21,701 downwards.
TTCTTGTACCAGTCGTAGATGCGCCCCACGAACGGCGAGATCAGGAACACCCCGGCGTCGGCGCAGGCCTGGGCCTGGGCGAAGGAGAACAGCAGGGTGAGGTTGGTCTGGATGCCTTCCTTCTCCAGCTTCTCGGCGGCGCGGATGCCTTCCCAGGTGGAGGCCAGCTTGATCAGCACGCGGTCTTTCGGCACACCGGCTGCTTCATACAGCTCGATCAGCTGACGGGCCTTTTTCAGCAGCGCCGGCTCGTCGAACGACAGCCGCGCGTCCACCTCGGTGGAGATGCGTCCCGGAATGGCCTGGATGATGCCCGAGCCCACCAACACGGCGAACTTGTCGCAGGCGAGGTCGACATTGCCTTTGGCGTAGGCCTTGGCCTGCTTGAGCAGGTCGGCGTAATCCGGGATGGCCGCGGCCTTGAGCAGCAGCGACGGGTTGGTGGTGGCGTCGACCGGCTTGAGGCGGGTGATGGCGTCCAGGTCGCCGGTGTCGGCGACCACGGTGGTGAACTGCTTGAGTTGTTCCAGCTTGGAGGTCATGGGCGTGCTCTGTCCTGTGCAATGACTCGACATTACCCGAGCCCCGACAGCCACTCAAGGCCCGTCGCAGGCGTATCGGGAAAGCCCTCGCAGGCAACACGATCCTTCTGTAGGCGCGCGCTTGCCCGCATTAGGCTGCAAAGCAGCCCCGGCTCACACCGGGCCTGCAGCAAAAGGCATTGCCTTCGAGTGCCAACCCCGCCGCAGGTTCCCTCAGCGCCCTTGCAGCAGCTCGGCGGCCTGGTCCAGCACCTTCAGCGGCTCGCTGGCCTTGTGAATGTCCGCCGACAGCAGCTGGCGGAAGCGCCGCGCTCCCGGGAAGCCCTGGCCCAGCCCGAGGATATGCCGGGTGATATGGTGCATCGCGCCGCCGCTTTGCATATGCGCGACGATATACGGGCGCAGCTTTTCAATGGCCTCGGCGCGGCTGACCACTGGCGCTGCGCTGCCGAACAACTGCTGGTCGACCTCGGCCAGCAGGTACGGGTTGTGGTACGCCTCGCGTCCCAGCATCACGCCATCGAAGGTCTGCAGGTGGGTTTGGCACTCGCCGAGGGTCTTGATGCCGCCATTGAGCACCAGCTCCAGGTCCGGGAAGTCGGCCTTCAACTGCGCCGCCACGTCATAGCGCAGTGGCGGGATTTCGCGGTTTTCCTTGGGCGACAGCCCTTCGAGGATGGCGATGCGCGCGTGCACGGTGAAGCTGCGGCACCCGGCGTCGCGTACCTGGCCGACGAAGTCGCACAGCTCGGCATAGCTGTCGCGGCCGTTGATGCCGATGCGGTGCTTGACCGTGACCGGAATGCTGACCACGTCCTGCATGGCTTTGACGCAATCGGCCACCAGCGCCGGGTGGCCCATCAGGCAGGCGCCGATCATGTTGTTCTGCACCCGGTCGCTGGGGCAGCCGACGTTGAGGTTGACCTCGTCATAGCCGGCGTCCTCGGCCAGGCGTGCGCAGGCGGCCAGGTCCGCCGGCACGCTGCCGCCCAGTTGCAGGGCCAGCGGGTGCTCGGACACGTCATGGCGCAGGAAACGCTGGGCGTCGTTGTGCAGCAGGGCGCCGGTGGTGACCATTTCGGTGTAGAGCAGGGCGTGCTGGGAGAGCAGGCGCAGGAAGAAGCGACAGTGTCTATCAGTCCAATCCATCATCGGTGCGACAGAAAACCTCCTAACTACCGTATCTGCTGGTTTGCCGGTGTTTTCTGTCTGAGCCTGCTGCATTTTCGAATCTCTCATTTGATGCGGTTTGCTATCATTTCTGCTTATTCCTCCCCTCATGCCCATTACCACAATGTAGCAACCCGAATCAGCCGTGTGGCAGTTCCAAGGGAGTCATCACGCTGCGCAGGTGCAAGGATAGGGCATCGGGCCTCACCGCCCAGATCCGCATCTCATAGGAAGGGCTCGCAGTCTATCAGGAAAGCAGGCCTTCAGCCGCGAGGCTGGCAGAACCCGAAGGCCTACAACAAGGTGGTCAAGCGGTTGAACCTCATAGGTTCTGTACGAAACGCATTCACAGTCACCCATACTGTGTTGAAGCGGGGCTCGGGATGCTCATGTACTCCGACACTCCGCTTCCTCCCTCGTTTCGCCTTGTCTGGCCTTTGAGACATATTTCGTATATACCCAAGTGCAAGCTGGCGGAAAGCTTCGCTGCGATGGTCGCAGTGCAGTGTTAGTTCAGTGCCTGAATCAATGATATCGGACTGCTTGGCTGGGCGCAGTTAAGTCAATCTCTGTAACATTCAGCTGTCATGAGATATGGCGATAATAGGAGTTGCTTGGCAAGTAGGGTGATGTTTGTTGGCCTTGCCTCATGAACTGGTCTCGCTGTTTATTTTGATACTATTTGGTTTTGAATATATTGGCGTCAAGCGATTCGGCCAAGAGGGCTGATTGTGTTTTGTATCTGGAACAGTTCCAGATGATGCCAGGATTTTTATTGTTGGTTTTTTCAGGGAGCATAAGGGCGCGTTTCACGACTGAAAGCAGCGAGGTTGGTTGGGGCAATCATTTATGTGTCGATAGAAGCACCGTGGCTTGGGTCTTCTGTCTGGGGGTGTCCATGCTCGAGGTTTTTTCATCGCTGTAAGATGTTGTGGTGCTGATTCTTGCTCTGGTTTTTATCTGTAAATCAATGGCTTGCATTTTGCGGTCGAGAGGACATCGTTTTCGTTTTTAAGTTCATTTTTTTATTCCATTTCCGATTGACGGCACTTTCGTTCGGCTATAGAATTCGCCGCCCTCGACCTAAAATACGGATTTTTGTCGTGATCTTGATTCCTGCGTACGAACCTGATGGAACCCTAGTCAAGCTAGTAAATGAACTAACTGAGATGATGCGCGCCACCCAGCAGAACGTGCCGCTGCTCATTATCAATGACGGTTCCCGTCGGGAAGGTGCGCTCCAGGTGTTTGCCGATCTGGAGGCACTGGGCGTCGAGGTTGTGACCCATCCTGAAAACAAGGGAAAGGGCGGGGCATTGAAAACCGGCATCGCGATCGCACGTGCTCGAGGAATGCCCTTCGTGGTAACCGCTGACGCCGACGGTCAGCACCTGCCAGTAGATATTCTCCGGGTAATGGCGGCCGGCATTGAGGCCGACGATTCAGTGATTCTGGGGCGCCGAGTGTTTGACAAGACCACGCCGCTGCGCTCCAAGTTCGGCAACGAATTGACTATCCGGATCTTCCACTTGGTGCACGGAAAACGCGTTAATGACACCCAGACGGGCTTGCGATTCATTCCTCCAGCTTTTTATGAGGATCTCTTGGGTATCCCCAAGGACAGATATGACTTCGAACTGGCGGCATTGATTCTCTTCGCGCGCAGGAACAAACTGCAGGAAGTCGTGATTCAAACTGTCTATGAACCGGGCAACCCGTCTTCACACTTCCGTAAACTGCAGGATTCCGCCAAGATCTATGCCGTGCTATTGCGTGGGGGCATGGTCTCGTTGCTCCTCGCCCTGATGGACTTTCTGACGTTCCACCTACTCGATTCGTTGACAGGCTCCACCCTGCTGTCTGTGGTCGTGGCCCGTACTGTTGGTACCCTGGGCTACTTCTATCTTGCCCGAAGCTTTATATACAAGGTTGGAGGGGACACTGTCAGAACCTTCATAAAGTACCTCCTTCTGGTGCTCCTGAATATCTCAATTCTGGCGCCGTTAATCGATCTGGCCAAAGAACAGTTCGAAATGCCGAAGGTGCTGACCTATATAGTCGGTACACTGAGCCTGTTCTTCTTCAATTTCTTCGTACAAAAAGCCGTTATCTTCAAGCCGGCCACTGCGGGCACGTCTGTGACACCTGTGTTGCCAAGTACCGAAGCAACTCGGTAATTCCTTTCAGCCCAGCCCAGGCCAGGCCAGGCCAAAGCATCTCATCCCTGATGCTTTGGCCTTCGGCCAGCGGCTTCCATTCTAAGTCGCCGCCTCTACCCTGTTTTTGCGAGTCAGACATGAATCGGATCAATCAAGCGCCCCTTTCCTCACCGGGCAACGAAGTACAACTGCCTGTGCGCACTTTTCGCGTGATCGCGGCATTACTGGCGCTGTGGTTTTTCATCGGCGCGAGCTACCTGTATCGGCAAGAGTTGTCCATACGCTTTGGATTGTGGGACAACTTCGACATCAATGCGGTGAATTACTCCCGCTATAGCGACGCTCGTGACACCGAACAGTTGTTCCAAAACCAGTTGTTCTTGGTCCGCCAGGGCTACCGTAGTGGTGCGCTGTTCGTAGGTCCTAACGACCTTTACAGCCGTCAGTTGTTGCCCATCGACAGCAGCCAGAGCTACCAGATGAGTTTTGATCTGATGGCTGTCGCCGATGGTTCTGACGACGAGGGCTCCTCCACGTACGCCGGCTTGATGTTCTACGACCAGCACAAGAACATCATCCTCGACCCGCAATCGCACATGTTTGGCGTGGCCGCGAATCACATGATTACCCGTGCCAATGGGCGACTTAGTCTAAGTGGTGTGTTTTCACCAACCGGGCAGGGACCGAACCGTATCCCACCCAATGCCCACTACATGAAGATCGCTTTTAGCCTCAACTACGCCGACCCCAAGGCATCCGTGATGCTGTCTAGCATCAAGTTTGTGCCCTACGTCGGCGCTGGAGACAACAAATGACGCTATTTTTTGGTTTCATGGCGGTCGTGCTGTTCATGTTGCTGATCGGGTACATTTGGCCGATCAGGGGGCGTATTGATGGCGCATGCTTGGCAACGTTGACTGTGGCCAGGTCGCTTTGGTTGAGCTGGCTGGTGGTATTCGTATCCTACTGGCTGAACTTGAGCGACCTGTCGTTGCCGATACTGATACTGGTGGTAATGGTGACCGTGCGCCGTTTTTTCAAGGGGAACGACGCCAGCGTCGCCTTCAGTTTTGGCGGGCTGATGCTGATGCTGGCATTCATGTCGCTCGGCCTGCTGTTGAGTCCGTTAGGAGCGCTCAAGCCAATCTTTGGCGGAGAAATTGTTCTCTCCGGATGGGACGTCAATGCCTCCTGGAACAATTGGGCCATGCAATTGTTCAACAACGCCTATTCCCCATACACCGCCGCCTATCCTTTGTTCCTGCCGGGGCTGTGGTCGCTTGTGTACAAGGCCCAAGCCAACCCGATGGTATGGGTCATGACCCGTTTGTTGCTGTGTGTCTTCCCATTGTTGCTGGTTGTGCAAATTGGTTCTTTAGCCAATGCCCGCCGGCCGCTGGCGGCGCTGCTTGTGTTTCTCCTGGTGTGGGGCATTTTCATGCTCAACCCGACTCTATTGGCCGGCATCACCGACCCGATCGTGATGATGCTCACGCTGATCGCGGGTACGGTGTTGTATTTGGCGACCTGCTTTGGTCGTCAAGACGAGCGGGTCGACCACTACACCCTGTGCGCCGCGTTGTTTGCTGGTATCGGTGCTATTACCAAGCAGCCGGGTGCAATTGGTGCGGTCGCGATCGCATTGAGCCTGATCCTGATCGGTTTGCGCTCATCTAAAGGGCTTAGCTGGTACTTGGCGCGGTTGCTGCTGATTGTCGTACCGCCTACAACGTTCATGATCATCTTCTACTCCGCGCCTTCGATGCCGACCGCTTTGGGGAATCTCAGTTTTCTCATGAGTCTGACCTCGCGGGCATCCGATGGGGGGGGGATCTATGAGCATGGCTGGAGCTTGGTGACTAGCATGTTTGGGCGCTTCCCGCTGTTCCTCATGCTGACCTTGGCCGCATTCAACGTATTCACCCTGAAGCGCCTGGTCAACCAGATCGGTTTGATCTACCTGGTATGCTCGGCCGTGGCCTTCGGCGTCTATTCGAACTGCTGCGCTTATGATGAACGCAACGGCTGGTTCTTGATGGCGCTGCTGGGTATGTCTGCGATCTGCGGCGCGTCCATCCTTGAGGGTGCATTGATGCGCGAACTGGTGCCGCTACAGAGAGCCTTTGGATCGGCGCAGAGTGCCCTGTGGCGTCAACGTACCCGTGGCAGTGCGACATTGCAGCTCATGGGGCTGATTATCGCCGTAGTCTTCGCTGGCCTGTTGCAGTTGGTAGTGGGCGAGGCGCGCTATCTGGAGGCAGCCAAAGAGGCCCGTCGTGAAATTGTCTGGCCTACAGTCAACCACTTGGCCTATACCGATATCGATAATCTGGGCGACGGCTTGATCATTACCAACTACCAGTTCATTGCCCTGCTGCCGGATTTGGAAAAGCGCCATCGGCTCTGTCCGGACATCGCCTGTCTCAGTGCCACCATCAAGCAGCATCCGGGCAGCCGTGTTCTTATGGGGCCGGATTCCTTCAACTACCCGCTGCTACGTGCCTCTTTGGCAAGTACGGATTACTTGGCCAGTGAGGATAAACACGGATTCCTGATTACTCGGGGATTGACGGTTGAAGATCTGCCAACGGCGGTAATGGCGACTTCCAATCCTTGATGCCGTTTTCCGAGGTGTATGGAAAGATGGGCTGTGGGTTGGAATGACGCCTCCTCGGCACTCTTTGGGTGCCCATTCTTCTCTCCGCCCTTGCTGATCGACGTGCCTGGTCAGCAAGGGGCAGGCCTGGGGTCTTCGTTACATGTCCCGAGATGCGAGACGATCAGGCCGATTGCCCGCACGCCTCTGAGCAGTCAGATATCAGAAGATCTGCCAACCGCTCTTCTCCCGTTACGCTGGGGCGTGATTAATCCTGCAGGCTTTTCAGCCCAGGTGAGGGCGTGCACGGAATTGACAGTATCTCAGCGGCCGAGGGATGACGATTGGCGTTCTCGGGATTTCGTACAGCGCCAAGCGATATCTATGGCGGGACGATAGTCTGAATAAAGCGATCAACCGTTATCGCATGTATTTCTATCGTGAAAGCCAAATGGTCGAGTGTTTCAACGAACGCTGAAAAGTAATGGTGTCAGCTTGTTGTAGAAAGTGCTATTCCAGTAATCACTTTAGTATAAGTGGTGTTCAGGTTTGTGCTGAAAGATAAATGTCTCTTAGCCACTATTCACTGATCGCCAATGATTCTAATGCTCCGTAGCATATTTTTTGTGATGGCTAAGCTCGTAGTCGCGCAACGGATGTTAGGGAAGTACGCGCGTCTATCATGCTGCATCTACTAAAGGACTATCCCATGGAAAGCTTCGCTATCGCAGCCTCACAAATAAACTGGAACGGTGGCCAGCGGATTACTTTGACTCCGGGTGATACGGCTACCTGTACGACGTTGCGCCTTGGCCAGATTTACGGGATTTTCATCTATAACTCTGCAGGTAGTGACAACAATGCCACTGTCAATGTGGTATGGAGCAAAAGCCAACCCCCTGCACGCATTACTGTTCCAGGTACCACTGCCAATGCCGGCTTGGCCTCACTGGGCTTTGTTCCGGGTACCGATACCCAGACCATTTCGGTTTCGTTGCCCAGCAACAGTGGCATCGCACGGGTCGAGCTGTGGCTGGGCAGTACCAGCATGCCGACCAATAAAAGCGGGCTGAACAATAACCAGCTGCAGGCTAATGGTGAGCAGTATCCGTTCAACAAATATAATCGCTATTATTCGGCGCCTCCGTCAAAATGGATGAAATTTGACCATTGTTGACAAAATTACTCAGTTTATCTCGTGCCAGTTCCGACAGACCGGCGGTAAATCACGCAAAAGTTCCGGCGCACGCAAGCGTGCCCACACGTACAGCCACCATTGAACGGGGACTGCCTGCGTGATTCTACCGTCACAGCCTGTCAAAGCTGTGTCGTTGATGTGCAACGACAGGCCGAGACTAGAGCGCCCACAGAGCAGCCGCAACGGAAAACAGGCGGCAGCAGTATGTTTGGGGAATGGACTACAAGGAAGGGGCAAAATCTGATTGTTGATGATCCACATCGACGCTTTTCGGGAACAGGGTGTGGGGACAGGCGCCACCTAAAACAAACCGATCAGCATTGATAGCCGCTGCATTGCCCAGGGTCATACATTGATGGCTAGGTTAAACCAAGGAGTTACCTATGCTGATCAATGGTTATCAGAGCTTCCAGTACCTGCCCAGCCAAATCAGCGAGCAGACTTATTCAGGTACCGTTGGTGAGGCGCAGGTGAGCGTGGTCACTACCTCGCCAGAGGCCAATCGGTTGGCCAAGCGAATTGAATATAGTGCAGGTAAGAGTTTGCTCCACTACCTGAATATATCCACGACCCAGCCGCTGAAGGACTTGCTCCAATGGTTGGCCAGTTTTCTCGGCCGAAGCGCAGCGGCCCCGGGCGCGGCGGAGGATCTACACCCGCAACACGCCGAACCGACCGGCACCGCAGCGCCTTTTCGCCGCAGTTTCGGCAATGGCTTCAAGGCCGCGCTCGATGCAGTAAGCCTGCTCGCTACTGCCTCCAAAGTTGATCACAAACGCTTCGATGTAACGCTGAAAGCCGAGCAGATTAATAGCTTGCAAGGTGCCATTGTCGAGGGGCGTGCAAATTTCAAAGAAATTGAGATGATGGTGGAAACCCGCGGGGACTTGCAATGTGTGCGAACCCTCGCATTGAGCTTGACTCATGTTGCTGACTCCCATCAGCCCTCAGTCAAGGCAGCACTAGCGAACTTGGCCAGCCAGCGTCCAAATACAAGCATATTTCTAGGTGGACTGTTGGCATTCATACACGAACAGGAAAGCCGTTGGTTCGAAAAAGCCAGTAATTCCAAGGTGGTGATGGATGCTGAAGCGCAGAGTTGCTTCATTATCGAAGGGTTTCAGGAGCATATAAATAAATTGGGTGCTGACGAGGCACACAAGATTCTTGAGCAACTAGAAGGTCATTTCGGTCAGCGGGCACATGAGGTTGTGGGGGCGGCTATCATGCTAGTGGGAGAGGCCGATGATGACAATGAGCTACTGTGCCGTCTGGTCCGCGCTGAGGTCGTGGCTGACAAGCTGATCAGTTTACTTCGCGCGAAACTTGATATGCCCGATATTAATATGCAGTTCAAAGTTACTGGTGATCTTAGCATCACGGATCGTAGCACCAACCTCAACCAGTTTAACCCACTGGAGTTGGCCGCATTAGTGAGCCTAGGTATCAAGTTGCAATAGGCCCCACTTCACCGGCCAAATCGACCAAGCCTGCACGACGCCAAATCGGGCGATGGCGTGTCACTGGCGATTTCCATGCTCACGAGGCGGCCTACGGTAGCGGCCAGCGTGACACCAGGATGCATGACACAAACGTAAACGCCGCTGATACCCGGCAGATAACCAACTAGCGGTGCACCATCGCTGGGTATTGGCCTGAAACCCACGCACGCCTTTTCCACGTCGAGTGAAACGGCGCCATGCAACTCTGCTCTGATGGCCTCGGCGGTTCTCAGTGCAATCGCGCCTGGTTGGTTATCTGCGGCATCGTCCAGATAATCCTCTGCCGCCAACAGGCTGCCGTCATCAGCATGCCGTACCTCCATGGTTGCGTTGGAAAGGATCCCTCGGACAAGGTGGGGCGGCGAGTTGTAGCGGATATAGATGGCAGGAGAGGCTTCCAGTGGAAGTGGGTAGCCCAACAAGTCCGTCAATAGCGTGGTACCCGTTCCCGCCGCAATCACCACCAGATCCGCATCGATTACCCCTTGGGTGGTTTTCACGCCTGAGACGTTCTCTGCGCTACCCGTGAACCCTTCCACCTGTGTCTGCTCCAGCAACCTGGCGCCTCGGGCTTGAGCGCCTTTGATCAAGGCCCGGGTGGCCGCTACTGCGTTCAGCGCGCCTTCCTCTGGAGCATGGTTGGCCTGGGCAGGAGGGTGTTTCAGATTAGGTTCCAGGGTGAGGATCTGAGCTCGGGATACCGTTGAGATCCCTGTAGCCGTGGCAGGGGTGGCCGGTACTTCCTGGAGACCATAGGTTAGCGAACCGGTCCATTGAATGTGTAGGTCTGGCAACTGCGCTTCGAGGCGACGATAGTCCGATACGGCTGCGGCCCGCAGTGCGGCGACAGGGTCTGCGTCACTGCAGGCGGAATTGATCCATGCAAAGGAAGTGGAGGTCACACCAGACGCTACATGGCCAGCCTCCACGATGGTCACCTGCGCGCCTTGGCAGGAAAGGTGGTAGGCAACGGAGGCCCCACGATACCTGCCCCCACCACAACCACATTCAGTCCCGGGATATTTTTCATCGTGCTCCGTCACCGACTCGGGACTCTGTTTCACTGGCCGTACCTGGCAACCCTAGGCTCTGTACGAAATGTATCTGCACTCGCCCATACTGCGTTGAAACGGGGCTCGGAATGCTCATGTACTCCAGTACACTCCGCTTCCTCCCCCCGTTTCGCCTTGTCTGGCCTTCGCGCAGACACATTTCGTACAGACCCTAGGTCCACAGGAGCAAACGGCATATTAAATGGAAAGCGTGAGTACCAGCGAGCCTATGTTTGATCGATACCTGAAGCAGTGGGGGCTGACCATCGATGGGGAAGCTTTCGTTTCACTCAATGGCAATCTATTGCCCGTTCGCCAAGGCGATACACCGGCGATGCTGAAAGTCTCGCAGGCGCCGGAAGAGCAGGCCGGCAGCCAGCTGATGGCCTGGTGGGCAGGCGAAGGTGCAGCCCCTGTGCTGGCCCATGCCGGCGAGGCATTGCTGATGAAGCGGGCGCAAGGTTCGGCGTCGCTTGCGCAGATGGTCGCAGATGGCAGGGATGACGAGGCCACGCGCATTCTCTGTGCCGTGGCGGCGCGCCTGCATGCGCCACGTTGCAAGCCTGTGCCTGCACTGGTTCCGCTGGAGCAATGGTTCGCCGCGCTGTGGAGCGCAGCGGCAGCTCACGCCGGGGTTCTTGCGCACTGTGCAGCGGCTGCAAGGGCGTTGTTGGCGGCTCCCCGCGACGTGGGAGTGCTGCACGGCGACATTCATCACGGCAATGTGCTTGATTTCGACGAGGCGGGATGGCTCGCCATCGATCCCAAGGGGCTGCACGGTGAACGGGGCTTCGACTATGCCAATATTTTATGCAACCCAGACGAGGCGAGTGCGCTGGCACCGGGATGCTTTGCGCGCCGGATAGCGCTGATCTCGGACGCTTCCGGTATTGATCGTCGCAGGCTTCTGCAATGGGTGCTTGCATGGACTGGGTTGTCGGTGACCTGGATGCTCGAAGACGGTATCGAGCCAGGCGGTCGGCTCGAGTTGGCGAGGCTCGCAGCGTCGGCGCTTGATATCGGCGCCTGTTGATAGCCGGCCAGGAGGCGTAGATGCCTTGCAAGCGCCAGGCAATAGCTAATTGGAGCTATGGGCTTGGCTATGCGCGGGTTGCTATGCTGCTGTCGATCTGGACACAGGGATTGGCCGGCGTCGAATGGCGCTGCCACTACACGGAGGTGCACATGCAGATCACATTGCCGCTGAGTGTCAGCGACTGGAAATACAAGACTGCCAGCGGGGGTGGGTTGACGGTGATGTTTGCCGCCGCCAACGGTGGCTTGTTGACCCTGACCGATCCCAACCAGGCCGAGCAGCAGTTTCGCTATGGCTCGCTCGGGGTCGGTGTTGGCGTAGGCGCACGCTTGCCGCGGGTAGGCAAGATCAACTTGCTGGTGGCGGGCAAGAGCGTGGGTGCGGTCGGCGCCAATGAAGACTTCCCGGCGGTCGGCACGGTGCTGGTGGCCGAATCGGTCGCGGCCCGGGGCCTGGTGCGCGACGACTTCAAGGGCGGGTGCGTGTTCCTCGAAGGCGGGCTGGGCCTGGTTGGCGGTGGCAGCGGCTCGGGCGTGCTGTTCGGCCTGGATCCCAAGCTATTGGTCCTGGGTACCGCCGCGATTGGTGGCGGCGGCGCGTTCCTGCCGCAGGAAACCTTGCCGCGCCTGCTGCGCTCGGCCAAGGGCGTGATCTTCTCCGCCGGGTTCAACATCGGCGTGCAGGCGGGCGGTGGCCTGGCGTTGACCATGGGTGGGCTGTTCTGATGGCCATGGCTTGTTGGCGATAGCGTCAGGCGCTCGTCGCACCCTGCGCCGCGAGGTTGCAATACTGCCCCTTGAAATACAGCAAAGGCTGCGAGGACGTGGTTTGCTGCAAGTTCAACGCCTTCACTTCACCGATGACGATCAGGTGATCGCCCGCGGCGTGTTCAGCGTGAATCTCGCAATCGATCCAGTGCAGGCTACCGGTAATGATCGGATTGCCCAGCGGTGACGGTTGCCATTGCACCTTGTGCCACTTGTCCGTGCCGCGCCGCGCGAACTGGTTGGAAATCTCGATCTGCTCACCCGCCAGGATGTTGACCGCGAAGCGGCCGGCCTGGCGAATCCTGGGGTAGCTGGCCGAACTGGCCATCACGCTGAATGACACCAGTGGCGGGTTCATCGACACGCTGTAGAACGACTGGCAAGTGAAGCCGATCGGCTCGTCATCGGTGTGCGATGTAATGACCGTGATACCGGAGGCGTAGTGCCCGAGCGCTTCGCGAAAGCTCGATGGCTCGATAGGGAGTGACATAGTAGGTCCTGGGTGTGGGTGCCGCTCGAAGGTGTGGGAAGGCCCGCATCTGTCCGGGCCTTCGCCTGTTACCTCCGACCTGGGCTCAGCGCTGGTTTGCCAGTTCTCTGCGAACAATCTCCGCGCCCACGCTCAACGCATTGAGCTTGCCTCTTGCCACCTGGCGCGGCAGGGGCGCCATCCCGCAGTTGGTGCAAGGGTAGAGCTTGTCGGCGTCGACGAACTGCAGGGCCTTGCGCAGGGTATTGGCAACTTCCTCGGGGGTTTCAATGGCGTGGTTGGCGACATCGATGGCGCCAACCATCACTTTCTTGCCACGGATAAGCTCGATCAGGTCCATCGGCACGTGGGAGTTGTGGCACTCCAGCGAGACGATATCGATGCTGGATTTCTGCAGCTTGGGGAAGGCTTCTTCGTATTGGCGCCATTCCGAGCCGAGGGTCTGTTTCCAGTCGGTGTTGGCCTTGATGCCGTAGCCGTAGCAAATGTGCACGGCGGTTTCGCACTTGAGCCCTTCGATGGCGCGCTCCAGGGTGGCCACGCCCCAGTCATTGACCTCGTCGAAGAACACGTTGAAGGCGGGTTCGTCGAACTGGATGATGTCGACACCCGCCGCTTCGAGTTCGCGGGCTTCCTGGTTGAGGATCTTGGCGAATTCCCAGGCCAGTTTTTCGCGGCTTTTGTAGTGGGCGTCATACAGTGTGTCGATCATCGTCATGGGGCCTGGCAGCGCCCACTTGATGGGTTGCGAGGTGTGTTGACGCAAGAACCTGGCGTCATCGACGAACACAGGCTTGCGGCGCGCAACAGCGCCTACGACCGTCGGCACGCTGGCATCGTAGCGATCGCGGATTCTGACAGTCTCGCGCTTCTCGAAATCGACACCGTCGAGGTGTTCGATAAAGGTCGTGACGAAATGCTGACGTGTCTGTTCGCCATCGCTGACGATATCGATGCCGGCGTGCTGTTGCTCTTGCAAGGACAAGCGCAGCGCATCCTGCTTGCCCTCGATCAGTTCATCACCCTCCAGCTTCCATGGCGACCAGAGCTTCTCGGGCTCGGCGAGCCAGGCGGGTTTGGGCAGGCTGCCGGCAGTGGAGGTGGGTAACAGCTTTTTCATACTGGAAAACCTTGTGTCTGGTTGAGTCAAAGCGCGCAACGGGCGGACCACTGCTCGAGGATCGCCTGGTAGGGCTTGATGAAATGCTCTTGCGCAAACTTCCCCTGTTCGACAGCCAACCGGCTGCGCTCTTCGCGGTCGTAAACGATGCGCGTCAACGAGTAGTCCTGGTGGTGCAAGCTGGGCTGGTAGGTTTTGCCGGCGGCGGAGTTCGCGTTGTAGATTTCAGGCCGGTAGATTTTCTGGAAGGTGTCCATCGTGCTGATGGTGCTGATCAGTTCCAGGTTGGTGTAGTCGCCCAGCAAATCGCCGGCAAAATAGAACGCCAGCGGCGCGGCACTGTTGGGCGGCATGAAGTAGCGCACCTTCAAACCCATCTTCTTGAAGTACTCATCGGTCAGCGAGTATTCAGCCTGCAGGTATTCAACGCCCAGGACCGGGTGCTGGTTTTCCGTGCGGTGATAAACCTTGCTGCTCGAGACGCTCAGGCAGATGACGGGGGGCTTGCTGAAATGCTCCTTGTAGGCGCTCGAACTCACGAAGCACTTGAACAGTTTTCCGTGCAGGTCTCCGAAATCATCGGGTGTGCTGAAGGTTTGCCGATCCTTGTTGTGCCCCTGCAGCAGCACGCTGAAATCGTAATCGCGCACGTACGAGGAAAAATTATTCCCGACCATGCCGTCGATACGCTCGTTGGTTTGTCGATCGACCACCGTCGTTTTCAATATTTCAATCAAGGGCAGGGCAGGGGCAGTGCCCGAGAAGCCGATATCCATTTCCACTGAAATGATGTCGAGCTCGACCGTGTAGCGGTCGCCTTTGGGGTTATCCCAGTGCGCCAAGGCATTGAAGCGGTTGTCGATCATCCTCAAGGTATTGCGCAGATTCTCCTGGCGGCTCTTGCCCCTGGCCAGGTTGGCAAAGTTGGTGGTGGTGCGGGTCTTGTCCGAAGGTTGGTAGTGCTCATCGAAACAAATACGCTTGAGGGTGAATGCAAACTCGTTATTCATGGTGGTCGTGTACCCTGATGTCTGAAGCGAGGCAAGAAAGGCCAGGGTTGAGGTCATGGCGGTCGCGCCAAGCCAGGCTGCCTTTCTCGCTCACGCAAATTCGATGAGGGGATTGTCAAAGATCAGCTCTTCATGAGACAAACTCATTTTTTTTGCATACAAGTGTAGTTTTGCTCATGATCGATCTGAGGCACCTGCGCACCATCCATGCCTTGCGCGAAACCGACAGCCTGTACGAAGCCGCCGAGCGGCTGCACCTGACCCAATCGGCGCTGTCGCACCAGTTCCGCGAGCTCGAAGACCGTATTGGCATGCCGCTGTTCGTGCGCAAGTCCAAGCCGGTACGTTTTACCAGCGCCGGTCTCAAGCTGCTGGAGCTGGCCGAGCAGGTGCTGCCGCAGATCCGCGCCACCGAGCGGGACCTGGGCAAGCTGGCGGGCGGTACGGCTGGGCGGCTGCATATCGCGATCGAGTGCCACAGCTGCTATCAATGGCTGATGCCGACGGTGGACGAATTTCGCGGTGCCTGGCCGGAGGTCGAACTGGACCTGGCGTCGGGGTTTTCATTCGCGCCACTGCCGGCGTTGGAGCGGGGCGATCTGGACCTGGTGGTGACGTCCGACCCGATGAAACTGCCGGGGATCAGCTACGTGCCACTGTTCGGCTATGAGGCACTGCTGGCCATCGACAATCACCACGCCTTGTGCGCAAGGCCGTACCTCGAGCCCGCCGATATTGCCAGCCAGACGCTGATCACCTACCCGATCGAGCGCAACAGGCTGGACATCTTCACCCGCTTCCTTGACCCGGCCGACATCGAGCCGGCGCAAGTACGCACCTCGGAGCTGACGATCATGATGATGCAACTGGTGGCCAGCGGCCGCGGTGTGTGCTGCCTGCCGAATTGGGCCGTGCATGAATACAGTTCGCGCGGTTACGTGACCACCAAGCGACTGGGGGAGAAGGGGCTGCAGGCAAAACTGTATGCGGCGGTCCGCAGCGACATGCTCGAAGTGCCTTATGTAAGCGACTTCCTGCTCACGGCAAAGGATATGTCCTTCGCGACGCTGGAAGGCGTCAATGCTGTTTCCGGGATCGCCGTTTGATAGCCAGCCCCAGCTATCGCAGCGCATTACCTGGCAATCGAGGCGCACGGATCAGCGGGTCATCATCGAGTCGGCAAGGATCGCGCGAAACACGCTGTATTTCCCCGAAAGCGCCGGTTACACATCCAGGCCACACACTTGCGCGCCCGCGGCCATAGTTCATGCCCAGGCTTCATCGGTGCGCGACAGCGCCGTTGGTCGACTGAGTCGCAGCGCAAGCTGGATTTGGCCAGAAAAATGTACGATGATTTTCGTAATGCCAGGGAGGGGTCATGCCAAAAGGCTTCAAGGCAGCCAAGAGCGCGGTGATTGCCGCGCTCGAATCCGGGAAGTACCTGCATGCAGCGCGGGGCGATATCGAGGTAAAGAACCTGTTGGCCCTTGGCGCGGTTAGTGCGGGCGATATCATCGAGGTCATCCGTGCTTGCAATGGCACTCACTACAGCTGCAGCCCACACCATGCCGTGCCAGCCATCGAAGTCCATGTGCTCAGGCGCTCCGACTGGTACATCAAGTTCTATTTCATCGAGCCGCAGACGTGGTTCATCAGTGTTCACCAATGAGTAACCCAAGCATGAATATCCTGTTCGAGGGCGACACCGGCCAGGCCCTGTGCGAGCGTTGCCAGGCATTGGTCGCCATGCATTACACCCGGCGCGACGTGCCTTTCAGTGACGGCCTGGGCGTGGCGCGGGACATCCTGGTGGGCGTGTGCGATGGCTGCGATACGGTGGTGGCCATCCCGCCGCAGTCCACTCCGGCAATCCGCGAGGCGCGCAAGCAGCAGCTCAAGTCCATCGAGGCGAGGCTTCCGGCGGTGTATCTCGATGTGCTCGACGCGGCGATGCAAGCGGTCAGCAGCGAGGCAGGGGCACACCTGCGCAAGCTGTTCCTCGCCCATTATTTCCATTGGCTGGTGCAGGCCCGCCAGGGCGCGGGTCTGCAGCCCGGCCACGAGGCCTTCGTCCAGGCACTCGACGCGCAGCGGCGTCAGAGGGGGTTGCCGGCGTCCGGAGCCACGCGGCGGTTGTCGATGAAGGTCAACGCGCACATGGCCGAGGATTTCCTGACGCTGCTGGGGCAAACCCGGATGAGCCAAACCGAGCTACTCAAGGCGGTGATCGCAAGGATCCAGATGGATGTGCTCGAGGCGCGTGATCCGCAGGTGATCGAGGCGCTGCAGCGGCTGACGCGAGTGGCGGGGTAGGTTGGGGCGGGCGCACCGTGCGGACATTGCTCCTCACATGTGATGCTTGCGCAGCTCGTGATCCAGGCGTAACGTGCATCACATGTGAGACAAGGATACCCCCTTCGATGGCAGGCAAGAAAAGCTCCACCGACTACATGCGTGACATGCGCGCCCGGCTCAAGGCCGCGGGCCTGGTCAAGCGTGAGCTGTGGATCCTGCCCGAGCACGCCGCCGCCCTGCGCGGTATAGAGAAGGCTTTACGTCAGCCCCACGCGGGCAAACAGGTCAGAACGGAGGATTTCATGACCGAGCACACCCACTGGACGATCGAAACGCTGCACGGCGCCCTGCAAGGCCTGGACGAGGTGCGCGACGGGTCGATCGGCCTGTCCCTGCAACAGGGCGCCGAGCCCAGCCTCAAGCTGGTGATGAACGAACTGGACGGCCTGCCGCTGTACATCGCCGTGGCCGGTGAGCAGATCCTGGTCGATACGCTGCTGGTGGAAGCCAACCAGGTGAAAGACCGCGCTGCATTCAACGATGCGGTGCTGCGCACCCGCGACGTGTTCCCGCTGTCGTCCATCGGCCTGCACACACTGCCATCGGGCGAGTCGGTGTACACCATGTTCGGCGCCCTGAGCGCGGCTTCGTCGCTGGACAACATCGTCCAGGAGATCCACACCCTGGCCGACAACGTCATCACCGCCGCCGAAGATTTCGAAGACTACTTCACCCACTGATTCCGGAGATTGCACCATGAGTTTGTTGAGAAAGATCGTCACCGCCCTGCGTGGCGGCGCTTCGGAAGTCGGTGAGGCGATCGTCGACTCCCAGGCCCTGCGCATCCTCGACCAGGAGATCCGCGACGCGGACAACAACCTGATCGATGCGCGCAACCAGTTGGTCAAGATCATGGCCAAGCACAAGACCGCGCAGCAGCGCATCACCGAGTTCGACAAGACCATCGGCGATTGGGAGCAGAAGGCCATTGCCGCGCTGGACAAGGGCGAGGAAGGCCTGGCTCACGAATGCGCGGCGCGCATCGCCGACCTGACCAACCAGCGTGACAGCGAGCAGGCGCTGGCCGACCAGTTCGGTGCGTCGGTGACGACCCTGACCGCCACCGTGAGCAAGACCGAGGCGCAGATCAAGGGCCTCAAGCAGCAGGTGGACCTGGTCAAGGCCCGCGAGAGCGTGCAGCGTGCCCAGGTCAGTGCGGCCTCGGCCACCGGCGGTGCCAATGGCAGCCTGGAAACGGCGGTCGGCTCGCTGGATCGCATCAAGAAGCGTCAGACCGAGCGTGCCGCCGAGCTGGAAGCGGCGGCGGAACTGGCAGGCAAGGCTGACGGCAGCGATCTGGAAGCACGCCTGAAGTCGGCCGGGATCGGCGCCAGTAACAGTGGTGCCGACGATGTGCTGGCACGCTTGAAGGCCAAGGCGGCCAAGCCGGCGGAGTGATTCGTTGACCGGGCCGGCCTATCGTGGGCCCGTGGGAGCGGGCTTGCCCCGCGATGGAGCCGGCCCGGCTGGCGCAAAACCCTGCTGCAGACCCGTTGGCGGGGCGCACGAAAAGCAGTATCGTGTCGCCCCCGCCAAAGGACTGCCGCGACCCAAGGGATTTTCAATGTCGCCTTCTCCCGACAGGCCCAGCCTGTTCGCTACAGCTCCGCGATTGGCTCCTGTTCCGTCCCCCTTTCACCCAGGAGATGCCCCGTGGGTTGGTTGAAACGCTTCATGGGCTTCGAAGCCCCCAAACCTGCCGCCGGCAGCCAGGCCCAAGGCAACCTGCCATTTGGCCTGGGTAGCGGGCGCATGCTCAAGCTCGATCGCTCGCTCAAACTGCTGCTCGACGGGCATTCCGAGCTGGAGGTCCCCGAGCAGGAAGTGGTCTGGGCGGTCGGTGAAGTCGACCTCGGCCAGTCGGTGCGCCTGGCGCGCTTCTATATGGAAGACGAGGACTACTGGCTGCAGGTGGTGATGAACGGCGCGTCCGCTGACGATGTCCGTGACATCATCCTGTTCGGTTATTACAGCGTGGTGCCGGTCACCAGCGACGCCGAACTCAAACGCCTGGTCGGCCCCGAGTCGAACATCGGCCTGCCGTACTACGAGCACGAAGGCTACGAGTTCGTTCGCCAGTGGGGCAGCGAAGAGGGACAGACCGAGCTCACGCCGATCAGCGAGTGGGTCACCAGCCCCGAAACCAGCTACCGCATCCAGCACCTGTCGATGCTGTATGCCCGCGAAACCGGTCTGACCGACCGCCGCGAATTCCTCCTGCTGTCGGTGGAGGAAGACGAGGACGGCAATGTCAGCCTGACCACTTCGGTGGGTGTCACCCTGCAATCAACGGACTTCAACGTCATCTGACAAGGATTCACCATGCTCGACGCACTTCGCATGTCGCTCAACGCCCAGGCAGTGATCGGCTTCATTCTCTACATCAGCGTGGCGCTGGTGCTGTTCTGGCTGTTCCAGTTCATCTATACGCACCTTACCCCGCACCGCGAATTCGCCCTGATCCGCGACAACAACAGCGCTGCGGCCATCGCCCTGGGCGGTGCGCTGATCGGTTTCTCGCTGCCGGCCAGCAACATCATCGCCTACAGCGTCAGCCTGCTCGACTTCGTGGTCTGGGTGGTGATCGCCGCCGTGGTGCAACTGCTCGCCTTCGGGATCACCAGCCTGGTGCTCAAGGGCTTGGCCAGCCGCATCGCCAAGGGCGAGATGGCCGCCGCGATCTACGCCGCCGCCGTGGCGATCAGCGTGGGCTTCCTCAATTCGGCCTGCATGACCCCGTCGGTCTGAGCCGTTTGCGCGCAAGGAGCCATACATGAGACGCAGTTCCGTCAAGCTGGTGCTGGCCAGTTCCCTGCCGCTGGCGCTCACCGCGTGCAGCGCGCCCGAGGAGACCTACACGGTCAGCAAGCGCAGCAACTACACCACCGTCCAGGCCTGTGTCGATGACAAGATGCCGGTGGACGTGTGTTCCGACGCCTACATGCAGGCGTTGGCCGACCACCGCCGCATCGCCCCGACCTACGGCGACAAGGCCGCCTGCGAGGCCGACTTCGTGCCGGACTACTGCCAGGTCACCAGCGATAACCGCTACATGCCGCGCCTCGGCGGTTTCGAGCTGGCGGTGTCGGGTGAGGTGAGCCAGTCGCAGGTCGACGCGGCCCGCGCCCAGGTCGAGAACAGCGGCCAGGCCAGCAGCGGTGGCAGCAACTTCAACGGCCTGCTTACCGGCCTGCTGCTCGGCCAGGTGCTCAGTGGCGGCAATCGCCAGTACTACTCGCAGCCGGTCTACCAGTACCGTGATAGCAACGGTGGATACCGCAACACCACGCTCGGCCAGCAGATCGACCAGGGCAAGCGCTTCGAGCGCTCCGACCAGGCCCAGCAGAGCGGTGGCAGCTATTCCAGCTACTATTCCGGCAGCTCCAGTGGCCGCAGCTACAAGTCCAGCACCTCGACCCGCTCCAGCGTGTCCTCGTCGATCTCCCGTGGCGGCTTCGGCAGCCAGGCCACTGCGCGCAGCGGCTGGGGCGGCAAGAGCAGCGGCGGCTTCAGTTTCGGTGGTTGAGCATGCGCAAGGTCCACTGCGACGAACGCCCGGACTGGCGCGCCACCGCCGAGCGTGAGGGCTTCGCCTTCCACACCATCGACGGTGAGCGCTACTGGGATGAGCGCGGTTACTACCAGTTCAGTGAGGCCCAGGTCAGCCGTGACCTGGAGGCGCCCACCCAGGAGCTGCACGCGATGTGCCTGGACGCGGTGGCGCGCATCGTCGACAGCGAAGCGCTGATGACCCGCCTGGCGATCCCGCCGGCGTTCTTCGACCTGGTGCGTCGTTCGTGGAAGGAGGGGCATCCACACCTCTACGGGCGTTTCGACTTCAGTTACGACGGCACGGGCCCGGCCAAGCTGATCGAGGCCAACTACGACACGCCGACCTCGCTGTACGAAGCCGCGGCGTTCCAGCTGATCTGGCTTGAGCAGCAGATCGAGCGCGGCGTGCTGCCGACCCATGCCAGCCAGTTCAACACCCTGGCTGAAGACCTGGTGCGGGCTTTTGCCGCCTTCGAGCGTGAAAGCCCGTTCTACTTCTCGGCCATCGGCGGCTCGATCGAGGACCGCGGCACCACGGATTTCCTGCGCAAGATGGCTGGGCACGTGGGTATCAGTACGCGGCATATCGACCTGGAGGATATCGGTCTGAACGACGAGGGGCGTTTCGTCGACCTCGAAGGCCGACCGATCCCGCGCCTGTTCAAGCTGCACGCCTGGGAGCATATCTTCCACGAGGACTTCGGCCAGGCCATCGCCGATTGCGATACCCAGTTCGTCGAGCCAGCGTGGAAGTCGCTGATCTCCAACAAGGGCATCCTGCCGTTGTTGTGGGAATGGCATGAGGGCCACCCGAACTTGTTGCCGGCCTTCCTCGACGAAGACCCCCGGCGGCCGGTGCCCAAGGGCTGGGTGCGCAAGCCGTACTTCTCCCGCGAGGGGGCCAACGTGGATATCCGCACCACCGATGACCAGCGGGTGTTCGAGGACGGGCCCTACGACGATGCACCCTATATCCTGCAAGGCTTTGCGCCTTTGCCGAAGTTCGGTGACAGCTACACCCTGATCGGCTCGTGGGTAGTCGGTGATCTGGCCTCGGGGATCGGCATTCGTGAAGACGACACCCTGATCACCAAGGACAGCTCGCGGTTCGTGCCGCATGTGGTCGTGGACTGAGTGTCAGGGCTGTCTATG
>NZ_JBOBDQ010000044.1:0-49731 GCF_050586565.1 Pseudomonas sp. WC1 | reverse complement strand
ACGCGGTTTCAGCGTGGGCATGACTACCGCTCTACCTGTCTCAAGACCTGCACCAAGGCGGACAGCGACGACTTCACAGGACAGATTGGCCCGAAACAGATGTGGGAGCTGGCTTGCCAGCGATGCGCCGCGCGGGCGGCGCTCGATCTCAAGAACGCTGCAACTCCAACGCCGAACACCTTGAAAGGCCGATCCAGGGGATACGCCTAGGCACCAGCGGCGCATAAAAAAGCCCCGAAGACCAAGGCCTTCGGGGCAAACGGTTGGGGGAGGAACCAACCAAAGGAGTCTTCACATCAGGGGGCGGTCAGCGCGAGCTGGCCACCACATCGGGTTGCCAGCCGCCGCCAAGCGCCTTGTAGATCGCGACGATGCCGCTGTACAGCTCGACCTCGCCCTGGGCCTGGGCGTCTTCGGCGCTCAGGCGCTCGCGCTCGGCGTCCAGCAGCACCAGGTAATCCACCGTGCCTTCGCGGTAGCGCACCGAGGCCAGGTCCGCCGCCTTGCGGCTGGCGTCGCTCTGGCGCATCAGCGCCAGCAGGCGCTGCTGGCGCTTGCCGTAGTCGCTGAAGGCGTTGGAGGACTCTTCCAGGGCCAGCAGCACTTGCTGTTCGTAGTTGGCCAACGCCCCTTCGGCATCGGCCTTGGCGCCGCGCAGGCGGGCGCGCACACTGCCCAGGTCGAACGCCGCCCAGGTGATGCTCGGGCCAAGCGCCCAGGCGTTGGCCGCCGAGGAGCCGATCTGCGAACCGCGGGCGGCGGTGAAGCCGAGGAAGCCACTCAAGCTGACCCGCGGGAACAGGTCGGCGGTGGCCACGCCTACGTTGGCCGTGGCCGCAGCCAGCTGGCGCTCGGCGCTGCGGATGTCCGGGCGGCGGCGCAGCAGCTCGCCGGGGTCGCCCACCGGCAAGGCCTTGGCGATGGCCGGCAGGGCCTTGGGCGACAGGTCCACGGCCATCGCGTCCGGGCGCTGGCCGAGCAGGGTGGCAATGCGGTTCTTCGCCCGTACCTGTTCAGCCTGCAATTGCGGCACGGTGGCTTCGACACCCGCCAGGCGGGCGTCGGCGCGGACCACGTCGAGCTCGTTGCCGACCCCGGTGTCGCGCAGGGTCACGGTGATGTCCCGCGACTGCTGCTGGGTCTTCAAGTTGGCCACGGCGATCTGCTCGCGCAGTTGCGCGCCACGCAATTGACCGTAGGCGTCGACCAGCTCGGCGATCAGGCTGACCTGCAGTTGCTGCAGGTCGGCCTCGGCCGCCGCTTCCTGGGCTTCGCTGGCCTCGATCTGGCGCTGGATGCGGCCGAACAGGTCAAGCTCCCAGGCCATGTCCAGGCCCAGGTCATAGCGTTCGCTGTTGACCCGGCGCTCGGTCTGGCCAGGGACCTGGCCCTTGCCCAACTCGCTGCTGGCGCGGCTGGTGACCACGGGGATCTGGTCGTTGGACACGTCCTCGCGAATCGACCGCGCCGCTTTCAGGCGGGCGAAGGCCACGCGCAGGTCGCGGTTGCCGTCCAGCGATGCCTGCACCAGCTGGTTCAGCACCGGGTCGTCGAACTGTTTCCACCACACGCTCTCGAAGCGGCTGCGGTCATAGGCTTTGGCTTCAAGGCCGGCGTCCAGTTTGGCCGGTTCGGTCAGCGGGGCCTGGTAGTCCGGGCCCACCGCGCAGGCCGCCAGGGCCAGTGCCAGCAGGCTCGGGGTCAGGGGTTTGAGCAACTTCATGCATGGTTCTCCAGTGCCACGGCGTGCTCGGCCTTGCGGGCCTGGCGACGCTCGACGAAACGGCGGATCAGGAAGAAGAACACCGGGGTCAGGAACAGGCCGAACACGGTCACCCCGATCATCCCCGAGAACACCGCCACACCCATGGCGTGACGCATCTCGGCACCGGCGCCGGAGGAGAACACCAGCGGCACCACACCCATGATGAAGGCGATCGAGGTCATCAGGATCGGACGCAGACGCAGACGGCAGGCTTCCAGTACCGCAGCCAGCGGGTCGAGGCCCTTGGCCTGTTCATCCTTGGCGAACTCGACGATGAGGATCGCGTTCTTGCACGCCAGGCCCACCAGTACGATCAGGCCGATCTGGGTGAAGATGTTGTTGTCGCCACCGGAGATGATCACCCCGGTGATGGCCGACAGCAGGGTCATTGGCACGATCAGGATCACCGCCAGCGGCAGGCTCCAGCTTTCGTACTGGGCGGCCAGCACCAGGAACGCCAGCAGCACGCACAGCGGGAACACGAACAGTGCGGTATTGCCCGAGAGGATCTGCTGGTAGGTCAGGTCGGTCCACTCGAAGGTCATGCCGTTGGGCAGCTCTTCCTTGAGCAGCTTCTCGATCGCAGCCTCGGCCTGGCCGGAGCTGTAGCCGGGGGCCGCAGCGCCGTTGATTTCGGCGGTGATGAAGCCGTTGTAGTGCATCACGCGGTCAGGCCCCGAGGTGTCGCTGACCTTGAGGAAGGTCGCCAGCGGGATCATCTCGCCCAGGTTGTTGCGCACCTTCAACTGGCCGATCTGTTCGGCGTCGAGGCGGAACTGCTGCTCGGCCTGGACGTTGACCTGATAGGTGCGGCCAAAGCGGTTGAAGTCGTTGGTGTACAGCGAGCCCAGGTAGACCTGCAGGGTGTCGAAGATGTCGTTGATCGCCACGCCATGGGTCTTGGCCTTTTCCCGGTCGATGGCGGCATCGACCTGCGGCACGTTGACCTGGTAGCTGGTGAACAGGCCCGCCAGTTCCGGCACGTTGTGGCTCTTGGCGATGATGTTCTGGGTTTCCTTGTACAGCGCTTCATAGCCCAGGTTGCCGCGGTCCTCAATCTGCAGGCGGAAGCCGCCGATGGTGCCCAGGCCTTGTACCGGCGGAGGCGGGAAGATCGCGATGTAGGCGTCCTGGATATCGGCGAACTGGGCGTTCAGTGCGGCCGCGATGGCTGCCGCCGACTGGCTCGGGTCCTTGCGCTCGTCGAACGGCTTGAGCGGGGTGAACACGATGCCGCTGTTCGGGCTGTTGGTGAAACCGTTGATCGACAGGCCCGGGAAGGCTACCGAGTCGGCCACGCCTGGCTGCTTGAGAGCGATCTCGCTCATCTTCTTGATCACCGCCTCGGTGCGGTCGAGGCTGGCGGCGTCAGGCAACTGGGCGAAGGCCACCAGGTACTGCTTGTCCTGGGACGGCACGAAGCCGGTCGGGGTGGACGAAAAGCCCAGGTAGGTCAGGCCCATCAGGCCGGCATAGACGAACAGGGCGATACCGCTGGAGCGGATGACCCGGCGCACGCCACCGACATAACCATGGCTGGCGCGATCGAAGAAGCGGTTGAACGGGGCGAACAGCCAGCTGCCCAGGAGTTTTTCCAGGAACCGCGAGAAACGGTCCTTGGGCGCGTGGTGGTCCTTGAGCAGCACGGCGGCCAGGGCCGGCGACAGGGTCAGCGAGTTGAACGCCGAGATCACGGTGGAGATGGCGATGGTCAGGGCGAACTGTTTGTAGAACTGCCCGGTAAGGCCAGAGATGAACGCCGCCGGCACGAACACGGCGCACAGCACCAGCGCCGTGGCGATGATCGGCCCGGTCACTTCGCTCATGGCCTTTTGCGTGGCTTCCAGCGGTTTCAGGCCCAGCCCGATGTTGCGTTCGACGTTCTCCACTACCACGATGGCGTCGTCCACCACGATACCGATGGCCAGTACCAGGCCGAACAGCGATAGCGCGTTGAGCGAGAAGCCGAACAGGTGCATGACCGCAAAGGTACCGATCAGCGACACTGGCACGGCCAGCAGCGGAATGATCGAGGCGCGCCAGGTCTGCAGGAACAGGATGACGACCAGCACCACCAGGACCAGCGCTTCGAACAAGGTGTGCACCACCGCCTCGATGGAGCCACGGACGAACACGGTCGGGTCATAGACGATGCTGTAGTCCATGCCTTCGGGGAAGTCCTTCTTCAGCTCGGCCATCTTCGCCCGCACTTCGTCGGAGATCTCGATGGCGTTGGAGCCCGGACGCTGGAAGATCGGGATGGCCACCGCCGGCTGGTTGTTCAGCAGCGAGCGCAGGGCGTACTGGCTGGAGCCGAGTTCGACCCGGGCGATGTCCTTCAGGCGGGTGATCTCGCCGTTGGCACCGGCACGGATGATGATGTTCTCGAACTCTTCCTCGTTGACCAGGCGGCCCTGGGTGTTGATCGACAGCTGGAAGCTGGTCGAACCGGGGGCGGGCGGGGCGCCGAGCTGGCCGGCGGCGACCTGGCGGTTCTGTTCGCGGATCGCGGCCACCACGTCGCTGGCGGTCAGGTTGCGCGAGGCGGTCTTGTTCGGATCGAGCCACACGCGCAGCGAGTAGTCGCCCATGCCGAACAGCTGCACGTCGCCCACGCCGCCCAGGCGCGCCAGCTCATCCTTGATGTTGAGGATGGCGTAGTTGGACAGGTAGAGCATGTCATAGCGGTTGTCCGGCGAGGTCAGGTGCACGACCATGGTCAGGTCGGGCGAGGCCTTGTCGACGGTGATGCCGATACGGGTCACTTCTTCCGGCAGCTTGGGCTGGGTACGGGTGACGCGGTTCTGCACCTGCACCTGGGCGTTGTCCAGGTCGGTGCCCAGGGCGAAGGTGATGGTCAGGGTCAGCTTGCCGTCGGCGGTGGATTGCGAGGACATGTACAGCATGTTCTCGACACCGGTGATGGCCTGCTCCAAGGGCGCTGCGACGGTCTCGCCGATCACCTTGGGGTTGGCGCCGGGGAAGTTGGCGCGCACCACCACGGTGGGCGGTACCACTTCGGGGTATTCGCTGATCGGCAGCTGGAACAGCGAGATGGAACCTGCGATCAGCAGCACCAGCGACAGCACCGCGGCGAAGATCGGCCGGGTAATGAAGAATTTCGAAAAGTTCATCGGTGTTGTCCCTTAACCGCGCGGCGCTTGGGCGCTGGCGACTTTGACATTGGCGCCGGCAACCTTCGGCGCCGGGTTGCTGGCCTCCAGGGCCTGACGCTGCTGGGCGAGGGCGGCGAGGGTCTGCTCGCTGGCCATCGGCGTTTCTTCCGGGGTGACTGGCGAGCCAGGGCGCACGCGCTGCAGGCCCTTGACCACGATGCGGTCGTCCTTGCCCAGGCCGCTGCGCACGATACGCAGGCCTTCGAGCTTGGGCCCCAGTTCCACGGCGCGGTAGGCCGCTTTGTTGTCCTTGTCCATTACCAGCACGAACTTCTTGCCAAGGTCGGTGCCGACCGCTTCGTCGTTGATCAGTACAGCGTCGTACTGGGCGCTGCCGACCAGCTTCAGGCGAGCGTACAGGCCGGGGGTGAACTGGCCGTCGCGGTTGTCGAACACGGCGCGGCCACGGATGGTGCCGGTGCGTGGGTTGACCTGGTTGTCGACGAAGTTCATCTGGCCCAGGTGCGGGTTGCCGGTCTCGTTGGTCAGGCCCAGGTACACCGGGGTGCTCTGGCCGCGCTGGCCGTCGCGGGCCAGCTGGCTGTACTTGAGGTACACGCGCTCGTCGGCGTCGAAGTAGGCGTAGACCTTGTCGGTGGAGACCACGCTGGTCAGCGGGGTGACGTCGGCCGTGACGATGTTGCCGGCGGTGAACTGGGCGCGGCTGACCCGGCCGCTGATCGGCGCGGTGACGCGGGTGAAGCTCAGGTTCAGGCGGGCCAGGTCGAGCTGCGCCTGGATCGCGTCGACCCCGGCGCGGGCCTCGGCGGCGGCGCTGGTGCGCGACTCGGCCAGCTCCGCGGAGATGGCGTTGCTGTCACGCAGGCGCTCGCCACGGCGGGCTTCGTTGGCGCTGCGGATGGCGGTGGCCTTGGCTTGTTGCAGCTGGGCTTCGAGGCGGCGGACTTCGGCCTGGAACGGGCGCGGGTCGATCTGGAACAGCAGGTCGCCTTTCTTCACCTGGGCGCCTTCGGTGAAGGCCACCAGGTCGACCTGGCCGGACACCCGTGGGCGTACCTCGACGGTTTCCGGTGCTTCGAGGCGGCCGGTGAACTCGTCCCATTCGTTGATCGGCTGTTCGATCACCTTGGCTACGCTGACTTTGGGCGCGGCGGGAGCCTGCACGGCGTCGGGGGTGCGACCGCAAGCGCTGAGCACCACCACTGCCAGGGCAGCGAGGGGGAAGCGCAAGGGTTTGAGTGAGTGATCCATGGAGAACTCCGCCGAGATATTAGTAGTGGGCGGAGTTTGAGTGTCTTGCGCGTGACGCACGAATCAAATGGAGCGAAGGTTATTATCACGGGCAATGATATGTCGGGTGCCATCATCAATCATGACGCATGGGCACCCATCAGATTGCGCAGTCAGCGCGGCCCGCCAGCGGCCTTTTCACGTAACGCCTTGGCCACCTTGGCCTCGATCTCGTAGGCGGGCCCCTCCAGCGCCTGGTAGTCACGGGTGTATTGCTGGGCGAAGCCCTCGACGCCCAGCGCCTGATACTGCTGCACGTGCTTGAGCTCATGGGCCCACAATGCCACGTTGTCCTCGGCATCGGCGGGGCGGCGGAAGATGACCGTGTCGATCAGGGTCACGGCGTTGACGTCCGGGTTCTGCAGTAGTGCGTTGGCGGCGCTGATCTGCTGTTCGTTGCCGATCCGGTAGCGCGCCGCGTCGAGCACGGCGAAGTCGTACCAGGGTTCGAGCTGGGCGCGGATATGCAGGGGAATCGGCTGCGTGCCGTTGGCGGCTGCTTCGTCGCGGGCCTGGCGCAGGGCGAACACCAAGCTGCCGGTGGCCATGCGCTCGACATCCTGCAGCACCTGGCCTCCTTGGTTGGGGTCGATGGGCGCGCAGAAACACACCACCAGGCAGACCTGGTACTGCCCGGTCGGGCAGCTGTCCTGGGCGACGGCGGGCAAGGCCAGCAGCAGGCCCAGCAGCGTGCTAGCGAACTTCATCGAAAACCCGCTCGACCAGCTTGCGGCTGGCGTCCAGCACCTGTGTCTGCACCGGTTCGCTGGCCAGCATGCGACCCACCACCAGCGCGCCGACACACTGGCTGAGCAAGGCCCAGGCCAGGTCGGGGTCATCCAGGGTTTCGCTCCAGGCCTGGTGCAATTCCAGCAGCCAGTGTTCGGCCTGTTCGCGCACCGGCCGTTCGGCGCGGGCGATCTCCACCCCCAGTGGCGGCAACGGGCATCCGCCTTCGGCATTGTGCAGGTGCGCCAGGCTCAGGTACTGGTCGAGCAGGCGCTTGAGCCGCGCACGGTCGGTGCCACGTTCGACCAGGCGCGCCAGCGGGCTGTTGGCCAGCTCGCGGCGGACGATCTCGCTGAACAGGTCATCCTTGGACGGGAAGTGGTTGTAAAAGGCGCCGCCGGTCAGGCCGATGGCCTTCATCAGCCCGGCCACGCCAGTGGCGGCGAAACCGCCGCGCTTGGCCAGGGCGCCGCTGCTGGACAGCAGTTTTTCGCGGGTCTGTTGCTTGTGGTCGGTGGCGTAGCGCATGCGCGCAACCTCGTGGTGTGGGCTTGACGATGAGCTGATCGTAGCATAGCGTTCGTTTACTAAACGATCATTCATCAATGGGGCGGTCCATGGCAGAACAACAAAAAGTCGTGCTGGTGATCGGGGCGGGTGATGCCACCGGCGGCGAGATTGCCAAGCGTTTCGCCCGTGAGGGCTATGTCGCCTGTGTGACCCGGCGCGAGGCGCAGAAGCTGCAGCCGCTGCTCGCCGAGATTCGCGCCGCGGGCGGCCAGGCCCATGGCTTTGGCTCGGATGCGCGCAAGGAAGAGGAGGTCGCCGAGCTGGTGGAGACCATCGAGCGCGATATCGGCCCGATCGAGGCGTTCGTTTTCAACATTGGTGCCAATGTGCCGTGCAGCATCCTCGAGGAGACCCCGCGCAAGTACTTCAAGATCTGGGAAATGGCCTGCTTCGCCGGCTTTCTCACCGCCCAGGCGGTCGCCCGGCGCATGATCACCCGAGAGCAAGGCACCATCCTCTTCACCGGTGCCACCGCCGGCACCCGCGGCGCGGCCGGTTTCGCCGCCTTCGCCGGCGCCAAGCATGGCCTGCGCGCCCTGGCCCAGAGCATGGCGCGGGAACTGGGGCCACGGAACATCCATGTCGCCCATGTGGTGGTCGATGGTGCCATCGACACCGCCTTCATCCGCGACAGCTTCCCTGAACGCTACGCGCTCAAGGACCAGGACGGCATCCTCGATCCTGCGCATATCGCTGACAGTTACTGGTTCCTGCATGCGCAACCGCGTGATGCCTGGACCTTCGAGCTGGACCTGCGCCCGTGGATGGAGCGCTGGTAAATCCCTCCCTCATACAAGGATTGAATCATGAGCAAGACCGTCGAGTTCTTCCTGGACCTGGGCAGCCCGGCCACCTACCTGGCTTCCACCCAGCTACCCGCCCTGTGCGCGCGTCATGGGGCGCGGTTGGTGTACAAGCCGATTCTATTGGGTGGGGTGTTCCAGGCCACCGGCAATGCCTCGCCGGTAATGGTGCCGGCCAAGGGGCGCTATATGCGCATCGACCTCAAGCGTTATGCCGATCGCTATGGCGTGCCGCTGACCCTGCCGCCGGGGTTCCCGGTCAACACCCTGAACCTGATGCGCGGGCTGATCGGCATCCAGTTGTTTGCCGAAGAGCGTTTCGAGGCGCTGTTGAAGGTGTTGTTCGAAGGGCTGTTCGTGCATGGGCGCAATCTGGCAGATCCCGCGGTACTGGATGAAACCCTGGCCGCCGGTGGCTTCGAGGCCGAGATGTTCCATGAACTGGCCGCCCGGCCCGAGGTCAAGGACGCCTTGCGCAAAGCCACCGAGGAGGCGGTCGAGCGCGGTTTGTTCGGGGCGCCGACGGTCTTTGTCGACGGGCAGATGTTCTTCGGCCAGGACCGCCTGGATTTCGTCGAGCAGGCCTTGGTCAGGCAGGCATGAAGTACAACCACGTTCTTGCAGGCAGCGCTTTTAAAGGCCTTGGGTGCTATTGATTCATGGCTGTCAGGTGTATGTCGTCAGGGTTGTAGCGCTTGTGAGATCGAGCGCCGCCCGCGCGGCGCATCGCTGGCAAGCCAGCTCCCACATTTATTTCGGGCCAGTTATGTCTGCGCCGCCGCGGCTGTACGCCTTGTCGGTACGACGCGGTTTCAGCGTGGGCATGACTGCCGCTCTACCTGTCTCAAGACCTGCACCAAGGCGGACAGCGACGACTTCACAGGACAGATTGGCCCGAAACAGATGTGGGAGCTGGCTTGCCAGCGATGCGCCGCGCGGGCGGCGCTCGATATCACAAGCGCTGAAACCCTTTTGGCGAATCAGAAGTTCGCCGGGGTGTTGGCGCTGATGATCTCGGCCTCGTCGGGGCCGATGTTCTTGAAGCTGTGGGGCAGGGTGGTGGGGATGTAGTAGCCGTCGCCGGCATTGAGGATGCTCACCTGGCCATCGACCCACAGTTCCAGGGTGCCACGGGTGACCAGGCCGCATTCCTCGCCTTCGGCATGCACGATCGGCTCGCCGGAATCGGCACCCGGTGCGTACAGCTCGCGCAGCATGCGCATCTGCCGACCTTCGACGCTGGCGCCGACCAGCAGCATGCGCAGGCCGTTGCGGCCCAGGTCGGGCTGTTCGCCGCCACGGAACACATAGCGCTCCTCGCGCACCGGCTCGTCGAAACTGAAGAACTCGGCCAGGGACATGGGGATCCCTTCGAGCAGTTTCTTGAGGGAGCTGACTGAAGGGCTGACCCGGTTCTGCTCGATCTGCGAGATGGTCGAGTTGGTCAGGCCGCTGCGGCGGGCCAGCTCCCGTTGGGAGAGGTTGTTGCGTTCACGCACCAGTTTGAGTCGTGTCCCCGTGTCCATAGCCGCCTTGTTTGCAGAGGTGTCAAAAATAATGGGCGAGGCATTAAAACACACTCTGCACGCTTGCGCGCTGTGCGCGTCAGTGGCGCTGGTCGGACGCTGCCGGCCACAGGCCGACCAGCAACAGCAGGGCGCCCACGGCCAGGAACGGCAGGCGCGGATCGAGGGCGTAGACCAGGGCGCCGGCCAGTGGCCCGATCACCGCGCCCATGCCCTGGGCGGCGCCGATCGAGCCGGCCGTCGCACCTTGTTCGCTGGCGTGCATGGCGTTGGCCGCCAGCGCCGAAAAGGCCGGGAACACGAAGCCCATGCCGAACGCGGCGATGAAGAACGCGCCCCATAGCCACGGCGCGCTGGTGGCCAGGGCCGCGGCGGCGAAACCGAGCCCGGATACGCAGGCGCCGACCTTGATCATCTTCAGAGGTGGCCATTCCAACTGGCGCAGGAACACCTGGGCCAGCATCAGTGCCACGCCCACGCTGGTCAAGGCGATGCCCGCGGCCTGGGCGGCGGCGCCGGCCTCGAGCTGCAGGCGGTCGAGGGCGAAGAAACCGACGGCGATCTGCGACACGGTGATGCTCAGCATGGCGCTGAAGGCCACCAGCAAAGGCCTGCGCAGGCGCGGGTCGGACAGTCGCACCGGGTTGGGCGCATGGGCCTGGGCCAAGGGCTGCGGCTTGAGCTTGAACAGCAGCACGACGAACGCCGTGGCCGGCAGCAGCGACAGCACATAGAACGGCATGCTCAGGCTGTAGCGCGACAGCAGCGCGGCCAGGGCCGGGCCCAGCACCAGGCCGACCGCGTTGGCCGCACCCAGCGAGGCCATGGCCCGCGCCCGGCGTTGCGGCTCGACGTGATCGGCGATCAGCGCGTTGCCGCCCACCGGCAGCGCGGCATAGAAGGCGCCGATCATGCCTCGTGCCAGCATCAGGCCGAAGAAGGCCAGGGTCGCGCCCGGCAGCCAGCGCAACGCGCCGTCGATGAACAGGCACAGCACCCAATAGGCCAGGGTGAAGCCGCCGCTGCCCAGCAGCAACACCCGGCGCCGGCCAAGCCGATCGGCCAAGCGGCCCCAGGGCCGGGCCAGCAGCACCCAGACCACGCCGGCCACGGTCACCGCCGCGCCGGCCTGCCAGGTGGCCATGCCCAGCAAGCGGGCGATCGGGCCGATCAGGGCGACGAAGGCCATCATCGACATGGTGCAGGCCATGTTGGCCAGCATCAGCGGGCGCAGGTCCAACGTACTGGGCGGGCTGCTCACCGGGGCAAGCGTGGCAGGGTCCTTTGCGGCGTTCATAAGGCAGTCCAGGGCAGCTCGACGAAATGAGCGCCGATGTTAGTGATTATTATTTATGTTTGTCGAGCCCCGGCGGTGCTCATTCACCGCGACGCAATGGGCCTGGCCACATGCTACGCAAGACGCCGTCGCGACGCACCAGGCCATGTACCAGGGCCGCGCCCAGGTGCGCCAGCACCGTGGCGAACAGCAGGTAGCCGGCCCAGCCGTGGGCCTGGCGTAGCAGGGCGTAGAGCTGCAGGTCGTGGGGGGCGATGGCGGGCAGTTGCAGCGGGCGGGGGTAACCGCCTGCGGAGAGCATCGCCCAGCCGAGCAGCGGCATGGCCAGCATCAGCCCATACAGCAGCAGGTGCGAGGCGCCGGCGGCCAGGCGCTGCAGGGGAGGCAGGTCGCGAGGCAGCGGCGGGTGCGCCAGGCTCAGGCGCAGGACGATGCGCAGGATCACCAGCACCAGCAGGGCCAGGCCAGTGGCCTTGTGCAGCTCGACCAGCCACGGGTGGCGGGGCGACAGGTCGGCGACCATGCTCACGCCGATGAACAGCATGGCCAGGATCAGCACGGCCATCAGCCAGTGCAGCAGCCGGGCCAGGGGGTGAAAGGCAGTGGCGCTCATGGGCGGGCTCCTTCGGTCAGCGACTCGTGGCTGCGGCGGTTGAACGACACCGAATAGGCGGCCGAGCGGGCGGCGAGGATCGGGTCGGCGGAGGGTTCGATGCCGTGGGGCAGGATCAGCGGGTCGAAGTTCAGGTCGCGGCAGGCGCCTTGCTCGGGGCCGTCGACCTGCTCCAGGACCAGGGTGCCGGCATCGAGGCTGCGGCGTTCGGCGGGCCAGGGACGGGCAGGGTCGTCCACCGGATCGCCGGGCTCGGCCAGGGTCAGGCGCAGGGTCCAGCGCAGCGGGCCCTGCGCCAGGCGTTGCTGCAGATCGTGTTGCAGGAACTGCTTGTCGTCGACCTGCGCGGGCAAAGCGGCGTAAGCGGCCTGCGGCTCCAGTGTCCAGCGCACCGGGTGCGCCTGGCCGTTGGCATCGATCAGGCGGAAGGCGTTGATGCTGTTGTAGGCGGTGTTGGCGAAACTGTCGCTGGGCTTGTAGCTGGCCGCCCATTGGCGAAACGCCGCGCTCTCCGGGTGGGCGGCGAAGAAGGCTTGCAGCCTGGCCGGGTCGGGTTTGCCGGTGGCCGGGTCCGGAGCGCCGGCCAGGACCTGTTCATAGAAACCTTCGACCGTGCTTACGGCCAGTACCGGCGGGTTGTTCATGCCGGTGCGCCAGACCTGGCCGTCGTCGCTGGTCAACTGCACCGCCAGGCTGCGCACCGGTATGGCGGTGTCCGGCGCGAACGGATTGGCGCCGCCGATGGCGAAACGGCCGATCACCGGCACCTTCTGCTGGCTGAACACCCGGGCGCGGGACAGCGAGGCGGCCTGGCCGCTGGCCTGGAAGTAACCGCTGACACACAGGCCCTTGGCATGGTTCTTCCGGTAGCCGGGGTGGTGGCCGGCCTGGGCTTCGAAGGTGTCGATGATGCGCTGCGGGGTCAGCCTTGGCGCGTCGATCCAGCCGGCGGCGTAGGCGAAGCCTGCGCCCAGGGCGGCCAGCGTGGCAGCGATGGCGGCCAGGCGCAGGGCCTTGGCGGGGCCGTGCAGGGGAGTAGTCATGGGAACGGTCCGGTCAGGTGGAATGAACCGGTACGACGCAGGGGCAAACGATTTATTCCCGGCGGGGGAATAGATTCCGTGCCCGCGCGTCTGCCTTGTACACTGACAGCCCGCAGGGCCCCGGAACCCGACCATGCACGATCTGGACGACCAACAATGGCGCGAGCTGCTGCAGCGCCTGCGCCGCTTTGCCCTGTGGCTGACCCGCGAGCCCGGTACCGCCGACGACCTGGTCCAGGCCACGGTCGAGCGCGCCTTGAACCGTCGCGGCCAGCAGCGTGATGCCGACAGCCTGCGCCCCTGGCTGTTCACCATCCTTTACCGGTTGTTCCTCGACGGCAAGCGCCGCGAGCGCCTGCATGCGCGCTGGCTGGCCTGGTTCGGCCGGGGCCAGGCCGAGGAAGCGGCGGGCGGCGAGATCGAGAGCATCGTGCTGGCCCAGGCCGACCTGCAGGCCTTCGCCCGCTTGTCGCCCGAGCAGCGGGCATTGCTGTTGCTGGTCAGTGTCGAAGGCTTGAGCTACAAGGAGGCGGCCGAGACGCTTGGCATCCCCATCGGCACGGTGATGTCGCGCCTGTCGCGTGCCCGTGCCGCCCTGCGTGAACTGACCGAGGGCAGCCCTACGCCCCCGGCCCTGCGGAGACTCAAATGACACGCCTGATCCCCACCGAGCACGAACTGCACGCCTATGTCGACGAGCGCCTGGAGCCGGCGCGCCGGGCCGAGGTGGAGGCCTGGCTGGCCGCCAATCCGCAGGAGGCCGTGCGCATCGAGGCCTGGCGTGCCGATGCCCGACGCCTGCGGGCAGCCCTGGCCGGCTTTGGCGAGCGGCCGAGCGATCCGGAGCTTGACCTGGCGCCGCTGCGTCGCCGCCTGCGTCAACGCCGGCAGCGCCGCCTGGCAGTAGCGGCGGTGCTGATGCTGGCGGTAGGCCTGGGCGGGTTGGGCGGCTGGCAGGCGCGTGAGGCGACGCTGTTCGCCGGCATGCTGCCCATGGCCGACGCGGTGCAGGCCCACAGGTTGTTCGCCGAGGCCAGCACACTGGACATCGAGGCCCGCGAGCCGGCACGCCTGCAGGCTTGGCTGAGAACCCACTTCAACCGTGTCGGCCGCTTGCCGGACCTGGCGGGTTATGGCTTCCAGCCGGTAGGGGCTCGGCTGTTGAGCAACGAGGCGGGGCCAGCGGCGTTGCTGGTGTTCGAGGATCGCCAGGGGCAGCGCATCAGCCTGTTCCTGCGCTCTCCCGGCGAGCATTTCGAGCGCATGCCTACCGGCCAGCGCACCGATGGCCAGCTGGAGGCTCGCTACTGGTCCCATGGCGATTACAACTTTGCCCTGGTCAGCGCGGCGGACGATGCCCGTGGCGAGGAGCTGCGGCAGGCGTTGGGGGTCAGTCTGTAGGGCGTGATCAAGGCGCTAACCGAGTGTCCTTTCCATGGCGCCCACCACCAGACCCTCCATCAAGCCCATGCCCTCGGCTTCACCCAGGCCCTTGCCGCGCAACATCCCGGGCAACTGGTTCAACAGCGTTGCCAGCACATGCCCGGTGGCCGCCAAGGTTTCCCCGGCCAACCGCGCCTGTGGCGCAATCAGGCGCAGCAGCCCGGTTTCGTAGCGCTCGCGCAAAGCCGCAAGGCGCGCCTGTTGGTCCTCGCTCAGGCAGCAGAAATCCCGCTCGGCCAGGCGGAACTGCAACGGCCGCTCGCCATGCAACTGCCAGTGCGCGGCGATCAGGCAGGCCAGCACCGGCTTGCCCTGGGCCCGCGCCCGGCGCCCCTGGTTGAGGGTGGCCTGCAGCTCCTCGTACAACTCCTCGATAAGGTCGTACAAAAGGTCCTGCTTGCTGGGGAAATGGTGGTACAGCGAGCCCGCAGTCAAGCCCACGTGTGCCGCCAGCTCACGCATGCTGACCTGGCCGAAGCCTTTCTCGGCGAACAGGGCCATGGCCCGGTCACGCCGCTCCTCGAAGTTGGCGCAGCGCGGCGCCGCAGTGACCGGGGCCATGGCGCGGTTCCTCTAGTAGGTGAAGAAGCCGCGGCCGCTCTTGCGCCCCAGGTAGCCGGCGGCAACCATTTCCTTGAGCAGCGGCGCGGGGCGGTACTTGCTGTCGTTGAAGCCTTCATGGAAGGCCTCCATGATCGCCAGCAGCGTGTCCAGGCCCACCAGGTCGGCCAGGGCCAGCGGGCCGATCGGCTGGTTGCAGCCCAGGCGCATGCCGGTGTCGATGTCCTCGGCGCTGGCCAGGCCTTCCTGGAACACGAAGATCGCTTCGTTGATCATTGGCACCAGGATGCGGTTGACCACGAAGCCTGGGCGGTTGCCGGCGGTGATCGGGGTCTTGCCGAGCCGCTCGGTGACCAGCAATGCCTGGGCATAGGTCGCGTCGCTGGTCTGCAGGCCACGGATGATCTCGACCAGCGCCATCATTGGCACCGGGTTGAAGAAGTGCACACCGATGAAGCGCTGCGGCTGCTCGATGCTGGCCGCCAGTTGGGTCACCGACAGCGACGAGGTGTTGGTGGCAAGCAGGCACTCGGCGCCGACGTTGGCCGCCACCTGCTGCAGGATGCGCTGCTTGAGGGCGAGGTTCTCGGTGGCCGCCTCGATCACCAGTTGCGCGCTGGCCAGCTGGGCGTAGTCGGTGCTGGTGCGGATGCGCGCCTTGGCCGCGCTGGCCTTGTCGGCGTCGATGGTGCCCTTGCCGACCTGGCGCTCGAGGTTCTTGCCCAGGGTCGCCACGCCACGCTCCAGCGCCGCGTCGGAAACGTCCACCAGCAGGACCTGGTAGCCGGCCAGCGCGCACACCTGGGCGATGCCGTTGCCCATGGTGCCTGCGCCGATCACGGCGATGTGTTCGATGTTCATGCTGCTGACTCCTGTCAAACGCGTTCGAAGACGATGGCGATGCCTTGACCGCCACCGATGCACATGGTGGCCAGGGCGTAGCGGCCCTGCACGCGGTGCAGTTCATGGATGGCCTTGGTGGCGATGATTGCGCCGGTGGCGCCGACCGGGTGGCCGAGGGAAATGCCCGAGCCGTTGGGGTTGACCTTTTCCGGGTCGAAGCCCAGGGCGCGGGCCACGGCACAGGCCTGCGAGGCGAAAGCTTCGTTGGACTCGATCACGTCCAGGTCGCTGACCTTCAGGCCGGCTTTCTCCAGCACCTTCTGCGTCGCCGGGATCGGGCCCAGGCCCATCAGCGCCGGCTCCACGCCGGCGTGGGCGTAGGCGACGATCCGCGCCAGCGGCTTGAGGCCCTGGCGGCGCACGGCGTCGCCGCTGGCCAGGACCAGGCCGGCGGCGCCGTCGTTGATGCTGCTGGCGTTGCCGGCGGTGACCGTGCCGTCCTTCTTGAACACCGGCTTCATGTCCGCCAGTTGTTCGGCGCTGGCATCGGTGCGCACGTTCTCGTCCACGGCGAACTGCACGCTGCCTTTGCGAGTCTTGATCTCGATCGGCACGATCTGGCCGTCGAAGCGGCCTTCGGCGATGGCGCGGGCGGCGCGGTGCTGGCTGGTCAGGGCGACTTCATCCTGCATCTGGCGGCTGATGCCATGGGCCGCCGCGACGTTCTCGGCGGTGATGCCCATGTGGAAGTGCTCGAACGGGTCCTGGAGGATGCCGACCATGTAGTCGATGCCCTGCAGGTCGCCCATGCGTGCGCCCCAGCGCGCCTGCGGCAGCAGGTAGGGGCCGCGGCTCATGGCTTCGGCGCCGGCGGCCAGGGCGATGTCGCTGTCACCCAGCAGCAGGCCCTGGGCAGCCGAGACGATGGCCTGCAGGCCCGAGCCACACAGGCGGTTGACGCTGAAGGCCGGGGTTTCCTTGGGAATGCCGGCGTTCATTGCCGCGACCCGGCCCAGGTAGGCATCGCGTGGTTCGGTGGGGATCACGTTGCCCATCACCACGTGGCCGATCTGCTCGGCGGACACGCCCGAACGCTCGATGGCGGCGCGGGTGACCTGGGTGGCGAGGTCGGCCAGGGGCAGGTCCTTGAGCGAACCGCCGAAGCTGCCGATGGCCGAACGTACCGCACTGACGACGAAG
This sequence comes from Pseudomonas sp. WC1, assembly GCF_050586565.1. Taxonomy (NCBI): domain Bacteria; kingdom Pseudomonadati; phylum Pseudomonadota; class Gammaproteobacteria; order Pseudomonadales; family Pseudomonadaceae; genus Pseudomonas; species Pseudomonas sp. WC1. The sequence continues at coordinate 32,911 of NZ_JBOBDQ010000044.1, read as the reverse complement.
ATTTCTGTGCTGCTCATGGGGGCTCCGTATTCGAAGGCGTGGCGGGGCGCGGGAGGCTCTGCGAGAATGGCGCCCACACCCTGCGGGGTGGATCGAGTCTAGGCAAAGGCCCGCGGGCGGCCTATGCCGGATCTGTTCAGACAACCTGGCATTTTTTGCCACTCAGCATAGACAGCGGACATTTGCCATGCGCGATAGCGACACGGTCGCGGTGTACTTCCTCAATGCCATGGTCCACGCCCTGCGCGACCGGCCCCAGGCGCGGGACGCCCATCTGCGGGCGGTGGGCATCGACCCGCAGGTACTGGCCCAGCCGCTGGCGCGGGTGCCGGCCAAGGCCTTCGCCCAGCTGTGGCTGGCGCTGATCGACGAGCTGCACGATGAGTTCTTCCAACTCGACAGCCACGGCATGCCCCTGGGCAGCTTCGCCCTGATCTGCCGCGGGTTGATCCAGGAACCGACCCTGGGCAAGGCGCTGCGCCAGTGCCTGGGCAGTTTCGCCCTGTTCCTGCGTGACCTGAACGGCAATGTCACGGTGCGTGGCGCGCGCACCGTGATCAGTGTGCAGTCGAGCATCGCCGATCCGCTGACCCGGGTCTACGCCGAGGAAACCTACCTGGTGCTAGTGATCGGCCTGCTGTGCTGGCTGGCCGGCCGGCGCATCGCCATAGACCGTACCGAACTGGCCCTGGCGCGCCCGGCGCAGGAGGATGACGCATTGCTCTGGGGGCCGGACCTGCGCCTGGGCAGCGGGCGCACCGAGGTGGAGTTCGACAGCGCTTGGCTGCGCCTGCCGGTGGTGCAGGATCTGGCGGGGTTGAAGGGCTTTCTGCGCAGCGCGCCGCAGGGGCTGGTGATCCGCTTTCGCAACCAGAATGGCCGGGTGGCGGAGGTCTATCGGCATTTGCGCGCCCTGCATTACGGACAGTGGCCGACGCTCGACGCCATGGCCGCACGGCAGAAGCTCAGCGCCAGCAGCTTTCGCCGCCAGCTGGAGCGCGAGGGGCGCTCCTACCAGCAGATCAAGGACGAGGTGCGCCGGGCAATGGCCTTCGAGCTGCTGCGCGAAGGCCATCTGAGCATCGCCGAGATCGCCGAGCACACCGGCTTCCAGGAGCCCAGCGCGTTTCACCGGGCGTTCAAGAAGTGGACCGGGCAAAGCCCGGGCAGCTACCGGGCCAGGCGCGCCGCATCGGCTTGATGGCAGTCAGTGCCGCAAGGGCTCGGGCTTGAACAACGGCTTCTTCATCACCGCTTTGATCCACACCACCGCGATCAGTGAAACCACCGCCAGCACCAGCCCGGCGGTGCCGTAGATCTTCAGGCTCATCTCGGGGCTGGGCGATGCGTTCCAGATCGCATACAGCATGCCGCCGATGCCGAACAGTTGCGGCAGCGGATAGAACGGCGTGCGGAACGGCCGCGCCAGGTGCGGGTAACGATGGCGCAGGGCGATCACGTCCAGGTGCACGATGATGTAGGCCAGCAGCCAGGCCAGCGCGGCGGCCAGCAGCAACAGGTTGATCGCCGCAGCGTCCTGGCCCATCAGCAGGATCGGCAGCCCGGTGATCGCCGCCACGAACAGCACGGCGACCCAAGGTGTACGGGCGCGCGGGCTGAGCTGCTTGAACTGGGGGAACGCCTGGCCATTGCAGGCCATGCCGTAGAGCATGCGCGGGATGGCCGCCAGCGAGGTGTTGAGGGTGCTGCAGGTGGCGGTGACTGCGGCGATCACCAGGAACACCTCGCCGGTCTTGCCGAACACCGTGGTGGCGAACAGGTAGTGGGGCAGGGCATCGCTGCCCAGCGCCTCGCGTGGCACCAGGAACAGCGCGCCGAGGCCGTACAGGCCGATGGTGGCGAAGATCACGGTCAGGCCGATGATCATCGCGCGCGGGATGTTGCGCTCGGGCTTGCGGGTTTCCTCCACCAGCGAGCAGACGAACTCGGCGCCGACGAAGCCCCATACGGCCATGGCGGTCAGGGCCAGCACCCCGGCGCCCATGGGGTTCCAGTCGCCCTGCAGCAGGGTGGTGGTGACGCCGTCGGCATGCCCTTCTCTGATCGCGGCGACGCCGAGGATCAGCAGCACGATCACCATGACCACGGCCATGGCGCTTTGCAGCTTGGCGAAGAGGTCGATGCCCATGAGGTTGAGGGCGGTGAACAGGGCAAGTACGCCGAAGGCCACCGAATACTGCGGGAACACCCCGGGGTAGACCTTGCCGACGATCAGGTCGAGCAGCAGCAACTCGGCCGACAGGGCGAACATGGCCACCACCACGTAGCCGGAGAAGGTCGCGAGGATTGCCGGGAAGTGCCCCAGCGCCACCTCGGTGTAGCTCGACAGGCTGCCGGCGCGCGGCACCAGCAGGGCCAACTCGGAGAAAGAGAACGCATAGCTCAGGGCCAGCAGGTAGGCCAGCCCCAACGGCACGATGAAGCCCAGGCCGGCGGCGCCGACCCCCTGCAGCATCATCACCATCACCCCTTGCGACACCACCAGGCCGACGGCTACCGCCAGCAGCGAGCCCAGCCCCAGGACCCGGCGAAAGCCGGCTTGATCGTGCTGCACGCTGGCAGGCACGGACGCACTTGCACTCATGACAGTTCCCCGCTCTTTGTTGTTTTAGTGCGCAGATACTGGGACAGGGTGGCAGGCGGGGAAATTAGTAAATATGTGGTTGGTGCAGAGGAAAAAGCTGGGTTGGCCGGGGGTTGTTGCGCATTCCTTTCGCCGTGGTTCGTCGCCACGACAAGCTGGCTCCCACAGGGACAGCGCAAGGCTTGAGGTTTGCGCGGTCGGTGTGGGAGCCGGCTTGCCGGCGAAAGGGCCGCAGGGCGGCCCTGGTGCTCAGAATGTCGCCTTGACCTGCAAGCCGAGCACCAGCGCGTTGTCGATGTCCTTCCCGGAAAACGCCCCCGGCTCGACGATGTACTGCACGTCCGGGCGCAGGTTCAGCCACGGCGTGGCCTGGTAGCCGTAGCTCAGCTCAATCAGTTGCTCGGCGCTGTCGATGTCGGGGAATGGCTGGCCGGCATTGAATGCGGCATTCTCGAGCACGTCGCGGCTGCGCGGGTTCGGCACTGCGCGCCCGTAACCCAGCGCCACGGTATCCCGAGGCCGGCCCGCGAACGGCTGGTACAGCACCATGCCGGCACCGTACCACTTGGTGAATGGCGAGGCGGCCTTGCTCGACGCCGAGTACTGGCCAAAGGCGTGCAGGCTGCGCCCTGGTAATGCCGGGTCGTTCCACACGGCCTGGTCGACCAGCAGGTAATGGCCACCGCGACCGGCGACTTCCTCGCTGCTGCCGATGCGTTTCACGTTCGAGCTGTCGTAGTAGTAGCCGACCTTGTATTCGCCCGGCAGCTCGCCACGCAGCTTGTACACCAGTTCCAGCGGGAGCACGGTGCCGGTGCTGTGCTTGGGCCCCAGGTGCCAGGCACGGCTGGAATTGCCGTTGCTCTCGGGGGCGACGTTGAACGCCGCAACGCGCAGTTGCCAGTCCGGCGCCAGGTCGTACTTGAGCCGCGCGCCGAGGTGAGCGTTGGGGTAGTTGGTCCAGCCGCTGCCGCCGGACATGTTCAGCGGGTGGCCGCAGAAGCCGGCGTTCATGAAGTTGCACAGGATGCCGCTGTCCAGCCCGCCGAGGTCGTTGCCCATGGCCATGTAGCCGAGCTTGAGGTTGAGCGAAGGCGACAGGTTGCGCTCGTAGCTCAGTTCGGTGAGGCGGGTGTAGAGGCCACCGTGGTTTTCCTGGATCGGCAGGCGGTTGCCCACCAGGTCCTCCGAGGCGCTGTTGCCGCGGCGGTCGTTGATGGTCAGCTGGACCTTGCCGCCGTTGTCGAGGCCGTACAGTTTCGACAGGTCGAACTGCGCGCCCAGCTTGAGGTTCTGCGAGTAGCGGGCCGAACGGTGCAAGCCGCCGTGGGCGTTGTAGGCGGTCTCGCCGCTGTAGTCGCCGGTGAAGGTGATGCCGTCTGCCGCGAGCTGGTGGCGCAGGCCGCCCCAGTCGCCGGTCAGGGTGTTGTCGGCGGCGAATGCAGTGGTGCTGGCGAGGGCAAGGAGCAGGGTGGGGGTGAGGCGTGAAACGGATGACATTGCGAAGTCTCGGGTGGTCTGAAAGGGCCTCATCGCCGGCAAGCCGGCTCCCACAGTGAGTGCGCGCACCCTGTGGGAGCCGGCTTGCCGGCGATACAGGCGACGCGATTTATGGCAATGCGTACGCCATCACATAGTCGCCGCGGTCGGTCGACTGGCGCGCACCGCCGGCAGTGACCACCACGTACTGCTTGCCGGTCCTGGGCGACACATAGGTCATCGGGCCGCCCTGGCTGCCGACCGGCAGGCGGGCTTTCCAGATCTCGCTGCCGTTGCTGCTGTCGTAGGCGCGCAGGTAGAAATCCTGGGTGCCGGCGATGAACACCAGGCCGCCCTGGGTGGACAGGGTGCCGCCGAGCGTCGGCAGGCCGATCTTGATCGGCAGGTGCATGCGGATGCCCAGGGGGCCGGTGTCCTCGACGGTGCCCACCGGCACCTGCCAGGCGACCTGGCGGGTCTTCATGTCGATGGCGGTCAGGGTACCGAACGGCGGTGCCTGGCACGGGATGCCAGCCACCGACAGGAAGCGGTTCTTGTTCACCGCATACGGGGTGCCCTTGAGCGGCACCGCGCCCATGCCGGTATTCAACGCCTCGCCACCGGCGGCGGCATCACCCTTGTTCTGCGACGGGATCATCTGGATCCACAGGCCCAGGCGCATGTCGTTGACGAAGATGAAACCATGCACCGGGTCGGTGGAAATGCTGCCCCAGTTCATCCCGCCCAGCGAGCCCGGGAAGCTCAGCGACAGGTCGGTGCCGGGCGCGGTGTAGAGGCCGTCGTAGCGCATCTTCTTGAAGTCGATGCGGCACAGCAGCTGGTCATAGGGCGTGGCGCCCCACATGTCCGACTCGGTCAGGGTCTGCGCGCCGATCTGCGGCATGCCTACCGATTTCGGCTGGGTTGGCGAGTATGGCTCGTTGGGGATGTTGCTTGGCTTGACCGGCACTTCATCGACCTGCGTGAGCGGCTTGCCGGTGGCGCGGTCGAGCACGTAGATCTGCCCGGCCTTGGTGCCGATCACCACGGCCGGCACGCTGCTGCCGTCATCCTTGGTGAAGTCGATCAGGCTTGGCTGCATCGGCAGGTCGAAGTCCCAGAGGTCGTTGTGCACGGTCTGGTAGACCCACTTCTGGTTGCCGGTGGTGGCGTCCAGGGCCAGCACCGAGGCGCCGTAGGTGTGGTCAAGCCTGCTGCGCTCCACGCCGTAGATATCGGTGGACGAGGAGCCCATCGGCAAGAACACGGTGTTCATCGCCGGATCGTACGACATCGGCGCCCAGCTGTTGGGAGTGCTGCGCACGTAGGTGCCGTCGCCTTGCGGGGCAGCGCGGTCTTCCGGGTTGCCGGGGTCGAAGGCCCAGCGCTGGGCCCCGCTGATCACGTCGAAGCCACGGATGACGCCGCCGGGCATGTCGGTCTGCACGTTGTCGGCCACGCGTCCGCCGACCACCACGGTAGTACCGGCCATCAGCGGTGCCGAGGACAGCTGGTAGTAGGAATCCGGGACATCGCCCAGGCCGGCCTTGAGGTCGACCTGGCCGTTTTCGCCGAAGCCCTGGCAGAACGCGCCGGTGTCGGCGTCGACGGCGATCAGGCGGCCATCGATGGTGTTGGTCAGCAGGCGGCGCTGGCAGTTGGCGCCGGCCGGCACGCTGGCCAGAGTGATCGGTGAACTGTTCGGCTGGCTCGGTTGGGCGATCGGCGTGGTGGCGTCGAAGTAGGCCATGCCACGGCAACGCTGCCAGACCTTGGACTGGGCGTTAATGGCGTTCTTCCACAGCTGCTTGCCGGTGTCGGCGTCCAGCGCGATCAGGTTGTTGTGCGGGGTGCAGATGAACACCTTGTCGCCGACCTGCAGCGGGGTGAGCTGGTCTTCGGCGCCATTGCCGTCGCTGAGGGCGACGTCGCCGGTGTGGTAGGTCCAGGCGACCTTGAGCTTGTCGACGTTGCCGCGGTTGATCTGGTCCAGGGCGGCGAAACGGCTGCCGCCTTCGGTGTTGCCGTAGTGGGCCCAGTCCTTCTGTTGCTGGCCGGGCTCCACCGGGGTCATGCCCGGGCCGTTGCCGGTGGGGGCGACGCTGGGGTGGGCAACGAACATGTTGCCGGCGGCGATGGCCAGGGCCACGGCCAGCAAGCCGGCGATGCCATAGGCACCGCGCGCCTTGTGGCGCACCAGTAGCGGGTAAACCAGCGCGACCACCAGGCCGATGGCGGCGAACATGAACAGGCGCGAGAACAGCGGCCAGAACACCAGTCCGCTGTCGGCCACGGCCCAGATCGCGGTGCCGGCGAGGAACAGGGCGTACAACCAGGCGCCGGCGGGTTTGCCTCGGGCGATGAGCAGGCCGGCGAGGGCCATGGCCAGGCCGCCGGTCAGGAAGTACCAGGAACCGCCCAGGCCGGCCAGCTTGAGGCCGCCGGCGGCCAGGAGCAGGCCGAGCAGGGCGATGACAACGCCCAGGCCGACCAGGATGAAGGTTGAGGCGCCACGGGCGCGGGGGGAGTCTTTCATGCCAGGGATCTCGCAGGTGGAATGCCGGCAGTTTAATCCCTTAGCAAGCTAATTAACAAGTTAGTACATTTTAAATCGGGACCGATTGTCGCAGGGGCGTGCAGACCTGCTGGAGCCCCTGCGCTGCAACATGCCAATGGCGTCAGGCCTGCAACCCCTCCAGCACGCAGCGCAACGCCCCTTTCACGCGTTCGGCGGCCGCCTGCGGATCGTCCTGGGCAATCACCCAGATACCGCTGTCGCCCATGGCGCCGTTGAGCAGGTGGGCCATGGCCACGGCATCGAACGCGCGCAGCCTGCCGGCCTGCTGCAACTCGACCAGGCCCTGAGCCATGGGACCGATGTAGCTGGCCTCTTCCATCTCGCGCAGGCGCGGGCCGAGCACGCCGGGGGCATCCTGCAACAGGATGCGCCGCAGTGCTGGTTCATGCAGCAGGTCGTAGTAGTACAGGCAGGTGTCGATATAGCCCTCCCACGGATCGGCGTGGGTGGCGTAGCGGGCATCGATGGCCTGGTTGATCTCGTCGAGCAGGTGTTGCACCACGGCGGTGAACAGCCCGGCCTTGCCGCCGAAGTGGTGGTGCAGGGCGCCGCGGGTGAGGTCGGCTTCAGCGCACAGTTCGTCCATCACCACGGCGGCAAAGCCTTTTTCGGCGAACTGGCGACGGGCAACGGCGATCAGCCGTTCGGTGGTGTCGGCGCTCATGGCGGCGCGGCTGCGGCGTGGGGTGGGCATTGAGGCTCCGATGAAAAAAACGATGGATGCAAATTAGCATACGTTGCGTATGTCAATAAATGGCATTAGCATACGCGGCGTATGTCAATTGGAGGTTGTCACAGTGTCTGCCCTCGTTTCGCGTAAACCCACTGCCTGGCTGGGCGAGCTGCCGGGCCTGCTGCGCCTGGCACTGCCGCTGGTGTTGGGCCTGTCGGCGGCCGAGCTGATCAGCCTGACCGACACCGTGCTGCTGGCTTCGCTGGGCACGCTGGTGCTGGCCTGTGTCGCGCTGACCAGCAGTGCCGGGCTGATTTTCCATGCCGGGCTGTACGGCATGCTCGCCACCCTCAGTGTGCGCGTCGGCCACGCCTTCGGAGCCGATGATCCGGGCGAGGTGGCGCGCACGCTGCGTGGCGGCCTCGGCTATGGGCTGCTGGTAGGCATCCTCGGCTGCCTGGCCATGCTGACCACGCTGCCGCTGGTGCAATGGCTGGGCGTGCCGCTGCCGGACGTGGCCCTGCTGACGCCATACTGGCAGGCCATGGCCGTGTTCCTGATCCCGTACTGCCTGGCAGTGGTGTTCAAGGACGTGCTGGAGGCCATCGGCCGGCCTTGGGTGGCCGTGCTGCTGGTGATGAGCGCGGTGCTGTTCAACCTGCCGCTGAGCTATGGCCTGATCCATGGGCATTTCGGCTTGCCGGCGCTGGGGTTGCTGGGTGCGGGCATCGCCGGGGTGATCGCCGAGTCGCTGGCGGTGGTGCTGGCCCTGGCCTATTGGCGGATGGCGCCGTCGTTGGCGCGCTATCGCCAGGCGCCACAGGGGCCGCACTTGTCCTGGCGCACGCTGCTTGGCGAGGGCTGGCCACTGGGGCTGGGCTACCTGGCCGAGGCCGGCGCGGTGGTGATCGCGGCATGGATGCTTGGCTGGCTGGGCAATGCCGCGTTGGCCGCCAACCAGGTGGTGCAGTCGATCGGCGCGCTGCTGTACATGCTGCCGCTGGGCATGGCCGCGGCGGTGAGCATTCGCATCAGCCAGGCCCAGGGCCGCGGCGAGACGGCGCGCATCCGCGCCATCGGCAGCGCCACCTTCGCCAGCGTCACCGCCTGGATGCTGGTGGCCACCGTGCTGCTGGCGCTGTTCGGGCGGCGCATCGCCGAAGCCATGAGCGACGACCCGCAGGTCATCGCCATCGCCGTGCCGATGTTCGTGGTGGTCGCGGCGATGCAGGTGGCCGACGGCCTGCAATCCACCGCGCTGGGCGCCTTGCGTGGCCTGCAGGACTACCGCTGGCCGGTGGGGGTGACCTTGGTCAGCTACTGGTTGCTGGCGCTGCCGATGAGCTACTGGCTGGCCTTCCATTCCGCGCTGGGCCCGGTGGGTGTGTGGGTGGGCTTCGCCTGTGGCCTGGCGGTGTCGGCGGTGCTGCTGCCGTGGCGTTTCTATCGGCTGCAGGCAAGGCCGCTCACCGCGGCGCTGGTTCAGCCCTGATAGAAAACCGCCAGCCACACCGTGGCCACGCCGGGCTCGGTCCACTCCACGCGGTGGCGGCAGCGGGGCGGGATGTCCAGGTGGTCGCCTGCGCGCAGCACGCGGGTGTGCGTCTCGTGCTCCAGGCGCAGCCCGGCGCTGCCGCTGAGCACGACCACCCATTCGCCCTCGGCCTGGTCGTACCAGAACCCCTCAGGGCTGGCCTGGCCGCTGGAGACGATGCGTTCGATGCGCAAGCCCGGCCGCCGCAGCAGTTCGGTGAATTGCTCATCGGCCTCGGGGGCCAGCGGTGGCAGGGCGGTGAACAGGTTGTCTGGCATGGGACGGCTCGCGGGTGGTTGATTGCAGAGGGGCAATTGTAGGAAGGTTTCGGCTTTTGCCCCACGGAAAACCACGATGGACAAGCTGCTGGCGATCAAGGTGTTCATGGCCACCGCCGAGACCGGGGGTTTTTCCGCCGCCGCGCGCAGGCTGGGGGTGGCGACGTCTTCGGTGACCCGCCAGGTCGATGCCCTCGAACAGGCGCTCGGGGCCAGCCTGCTCAACCGCTCCACCCGCCAGGTCAGCCTGACCGAGGCCGGCATCAGCTACTACCAGCGCGCCCGCGAGATCCTCGAGGCGCTGGCCGAAGCCGACGCCAGCGTCGCCGACCGTGGCGAGGAGCCGGTGGGGGTGCTGCGCCTGTGTCTGCCGGTGGAGTTCGGCCGGCGGGTGATTGCCCCGCACCTGGGGGCGTTTCTCGCCCGTCACCCGGCCCTGGAGCTGGACATCGACCTCAGCGACCGTTTCGACGACCTGCTCGACGGGCGCTACGACTTGGCCATCCGCCTGGGCGAACCGGCGCCCGGCGATGAACTGGTGTGCCGGCCGCTGGGCTGCTTCGAGCGTTGGCTGGTGGCAAGCCCCGCGTACCTGCGTCAGCACCCGCCGCTCGGCGAACCGCGACAACTGGCCGATCACGCCTGCCTGCGTTTTCGTTACGGCCAGTCGGCGCGGCCCTGGCGCCTGAGCCAGGGCGAGCAATGCCTGGAACTGGATATCAGCGGCCCGCTGCGCAGCGCCAATGCCGACCTGTTGCGCGAGGCGGCGATTGCTGGCAGTGGGGTGGCGTTGCTGGCCGACTGGCTGGTGCGCGAGGATGTCGAGGCCGGGCGCCTGCAACGGCTGTTCGCCGACTGGACGGTGAGTCCGGGCAATGCCAACGCCAGCATCAACGCCTTGTACCTGCCCAATCACCGTGGTTCGCGACGGGTGATGGCGTTCGTCGCCTTCTGTGAGGGGCTGCTGGCAGGCTGAGGCGTTGCGTGCCGCGCAAAGGCCTGTTGCGCGGGCGATGGATTCTCTCCGGGGCGAATGTCCGTCACCCTTCGCGCACATCCTTTCGCAAGCCGAGGTACCCTCGAATGAATCCCTCCCTCGCCGTCGCCCAGCCGGCGGCCCCAGGCCTGAGTCGCGCCCTGGTGATGCTGCTGGCGTTCTGCTGCGGCGCCATCGTCGCCAACATCTACTACGCGCAACCCATCGTCGGCCTGATCGCCCCGGACGTTGGCCTGTCCACCGAGCAGGCCGGCCTGATCGTGTCCCTGACCCAGATCGGCTACGCCCTGGGCCTGTTGTTCCTGGTGCCGTTGGCCGACCTGCTGGAGAACCGCCGGCTGATGGTCGCCACGGCGGTGCTGGCCGCCGGCAGCCTGTTGCTGGCTGGCGCCAGCAGCCATGGGCAGGGCGAGGTGTTCCTGCTGTACGCGTTGCTGATCGGCTTCAGTTCGGTGGCGGTGCAGATGCTGATACCGCTGGCGGCGCATCTGGCGCCGGAGCGCGAGCGTGGCAGGGTGGTCGGCAACATCATGGGTGGGTTGCTGCTGGGGATCCTCCTGGCGCGTCCACTGGCAAGCCTGGTGGCGGATCATTTCGGCTGGCGTGCGGTGTTCGTCGGTGCCGCCGGGTTGATGCTGGCGATCATCCTGCTGCTGGCGTCGACCCTGCCGCGCCGCGTCCCCGAGCACAAGGCCAGCTATGCCGAGCTGATGGCCTCGTTGCGGGTGCTGTTGCGCCGTTATCCGGTGTTGCGCCAGCGGGCGTTGTACCAGGCGCTGATGTTCGCGGCGTTCAGCCTGTACTGGACGGCGGTGCCGCTGGCGCTGGCCGCTGAACATGGCCTGTCGCAGAGCCAGATCGCGCTGTTCGCCCTGGTCGGGGCGGTGGGCGCGGTGGCGGCGCCGTTGGCCGGGCGGTTGGCCGATGCCGGACATGGACGGCGCGCTTCGTTGCTGGCGCTGAGCCTGGCGCCGCTGGCGTTGCTCGGCGGCCTGAGTACCGCGGGCATGAGCGTGATCGGCCTGGGGCTGACCGGGGTGCTGCTGGATTTTGCCGTGCAGATGAACCTGGTCATCGGCCAGCGCGAGGTGTACGCGCTGGATCCGGCCAGCCGTGGCCGCTTGAATGCCCTGTACATGACCAGCATCTTCCTCGGCGGCGCCGTGGGCTCGGCGCTGGCCAGCGGGGTGTATGCGCAGTTCGGCTGGCATGGGGTGGCGCTGTTGGGGGCTGTGTTGCCGGCCGTGGCACTGATGCTGTTCGTGGTGAGGGCGCAGCGGGCCTGAGGGCGACCACTTCAAGCCATCCCGACCTGATAATTTTGCCAGTAGCCCTGGCCTCCCTGCCGTAGCACGCTGTGGCGACACCCACCACGCAGGGCACGGAGGCTAACCATGAGCAGCACCAACAGCGTTGTCCATCATCCATTCGGGGTGGATCCATGCGATCAGCAGAACCACCCGATTTTCAATGCCACCACGCAGAAGCGCAATGCCGTGGACCCGCGCACGGGGTTGTTCGAAGCCTACGTGCCCTTGCCCTCGATTGTGGGCGGCGACGGTGAAGGGCCTGTGGTGGACATGAGCCTGTTCTATTCACCCTTGGTCAACAACCATGCCGGACTGGGGGATGGCTGGTCGTTTGCCTTTACCTGTTATCGGGAAGAACAGCAGCAATTGACGCTGCATTCGGGGGAGGTGCTGAGGGTTGAGAAAGACAAGGACCTTGAGGAACATGGTGTAACGGTGATCTGGTACAACGATGATACGCTTGTCGGAGTGAGGTACCCAGGTGGTCGGCGCGAGTGGCTAGAGCAAGTGGGAAGCAGCAAGGTATGGATGCCCACGAGCATAGGCTCTCACACTGGCAATGTAAATCTGACGTGGCAGCAACAAACTCTTGAACCGTCGGTAAAGAAAAAATATGCCGCATTGCTTCGAGGTGTGGAAAAGACGGCACTTGAAGCCAGTTACATTCGCCTTGCGCAGATCTCGGCCGATAGCCGTACGTTGGTCAAGCTTACCTATACCGATACCAAGGTCACGCTGGCGTATTGGCCGGATGAGGCCAGCGAGCATGTGAGCTTCACACTGAGCCTGGCGGACTATGCCTTGACCCGGGTCGACGCCCCCGATGGCCGAGCGTGTGAGTTCAAATATCAAGACCACGCCCAGTGTGGTCGCCTGCTCAACGAACTCACGACTTTTGAAGAGGTGAAGGAGGAGGTGGCCTACAAGGACAACGGGCTGACGTTCAAAGATAACGCCAAACTGTCGGCGTTGCCCTGTGTCAGCCAGCACACCCTCACGCCCCGGGGTGGAACGAGCCAACCGGTTGTGACGAGCTATGCTTATCAGCGGGACAACGGCAGTGATGGCCAGTACTCAACCACTACCACCCAGGGAGGCGGGGCGTGCAAGACAGTGTATCGCTACGATAAAGCCCATGAGCGAGTAAAGGAGACGACCAGTGAGGGCGCATGTGAGATAACGAAGGAGTATTCAAATCAGGCAGGCCCCAATAGTTTTAAGGCAGTAACCAAGGTTTCGTATTCGACTACGAGTGGAGGGTGTCGAATAATCAACGATGAAAGCCATTTTGATTCGGGCCGCCTAGAAGGGAAGATTGCCCCAGGTGCTTCGCACTTTTTTAAAGTGGAAAATGATTTTTCAGACCTTCAAGTTTTTTTTAGCATGACGGGGCTCGAGCTCGAGAGCTCCGATTTAGAAGTCGAAAAATTTTATGATAAAGATCATGATTATGCGTTTGATGATGCGTTTTATGATGCGCTTGATGATGGGGGGATTAAGGTTGAGTTCATGGGTGTCACCCCGGGGCCTGAAAACCTTGCGTGGAGAAAGTTAAATTTTAAGCTTAAAAGGCGATATAAATATCGAGCTTGTCAAACTTGGTCGTCAACCGTTGTGGTAATGAGCTTTTCTGATGAGCAAGTGGCGAAAGTGCGCGAGCTCAGAAGGTACGATAATCAAGATAGGCTCGAGCAAATATCTCATCAATATAAAGATGCTGATGGTCGGTGGGCCCCTATCAGCAGCAAAGATTTTAAAGTTCGGGTAGACAAGCTTGAGCGGCGTGCCGAAACGAGTAACGAGGGGAGTGAAACAACCAGCATTCTCAGTGGCCGCCTGATCACGCAGACGGATGTGCACGACAACCAGACCACCTATACCTATGACGAACATGGCCGCCTGAAAACCCTTACCCGCTGCGCCCAAAGTGACACCTACCAGCAAGTGACCACCTATAGCTACCCCAGTGCCGGACGTTTGGAGATCATCGAGCCGGATGGCACGCAACGGGCTACCGAAGACGATGGCCTTGGCAACCTTATCGCTGAGTACGTGCGCACGGACGCCAACAAGCCCTGGCGCCAGACGCTGAAAGTCGACTATGACAACCGTGGCCGCAAGAGCAAGACCACCCGCTACGACTACCTGGCTGACGGCACCCAGGTCAGCGAGTGGTGCGAGCTGAAGTACGACGATTGGAACCAGGAGTGCCAGCAGACCTACAGCACCGGCCAGCACGTGTTCAACCAGTATGACCCGGTGGCGCATACCCGCACCGAGTGGAGCGGCAGGGCGACGGACAAGCAGCGCAAGGTCACCACCTACAATGATGACGACACCGTGGCCAACATCGTCTGGACAGATGCCCAGGGCGAAGAGTGCCAGCGAGAGACGCTGACCTACACCCATGCCGCGCAGGTACACACCCGTACGATCGAAGGCGCAGGCAGTTGGCGGTGCACTACCTATACCTATGATGCTGCGGGGCGCCTGCTCAAGCAGGCCCATGATGAGCGTGCCAGCGCCGATGCCAAAGAAAAAACCACCTATGCCTACACCTATGAGTATCCCGCCAACTGGCTGATGACCGAGCCCACCAAGATCAGCCTGGATGGCCAGGTGCTGGGCGAGCGCGCGTTCGATGAGGAAGGCCGGGTGACCCGCCTGACTCGTGGCAATATCAGCGAAACCTACGAGTACGCAGACGAGAGCAACGTGCCGGAGTCACGCACGGGGGCGGACGGTGTCACGCTGGCGTTCGAGTATTTCCCCGAGCTGGGCAACGAGGTCAAGAGCGTTAGCGGCAAAAGCGCCGATGACAAGCAGCTGGGCAAACAGACGTTCACCTATGCCCATGGCAGTAGCAGCCAAGCCACGGCGAGCGAGGGCGGGCAGGTAATCACCTTCGATCATCAACGCAATCAATGGACCAAGCAGCAGGCCAAGCTGAGCGCCAAGGCCAGTACCACCGTGAGCCGCAGCGTTTCCGAAGGGGGGCGTCTGCTGTCTGAAACCGACGCGGCCGGTAACAAGAGCGTGTTCAGCTACAACGGCAAAGGGCAGCGCGACAAGGTGGTCGTCAATGGCGACACCACGACGCTGCACACGACGCAGCACACCTATGACGAGCGTGGTCGCCTGGAAAACGACACGATCACCCTGGGTGGCGACAAGGTCACGGTGACCTATGCCTACGACACCGGTGGCCAGGAAACACAGCGCAGGTTCACCCTGGACAAGGCCTTCGATCTGAGCATCAAGCGCGAGTACAGTGGCGAAGGGCGGCTGGAGTTTATCGAACTGTACGACGAGCAGGCCAAGAAAACGCTGGGCTCGCACGCCTACAGCTATACCGTCGGCGGCGCCGTGGAAACCTGCAGTTCGACCGGTGTCTGGCAGCCGAAGACGCCCAAGGGCACGGCGATCAGCATGCAGGCGTTCACCTATGACAATCTGGGCAACGTGAAAACCTGCATCAGCACCTTTGACAAGCAGAGCTGTACTTCCACCTATACCTACGACAGCGCCAAGGGCTATCGGCTGCAGAAGGTCGAGCATAGCCATGCCGACTACAAGCCCGCCGTGACGATCGTGTACGACGCGGCCGGCCGCGTGATCAAGGACGCAGCCGGCAAGACCTACGCCTACGACTGGCTGGGGCGGCTGGTGCAGTCCGGCTCGCGGCACTACACCTACGACCCGCTGAACCGCTTGGCCAGCAGTACCGACAAAGAGGGCGCCACGCCGCACCAGTTGATCCACGAAGGCTACCGTGTGCGCGGCGAATACCCGGTGGGCGAGCACAAGGACCAGCGTATCGTGCTGCCGGGCAGCAGTGCTTGCCAGGTACAGAAGAACAAGGCCGGCACCAGCGAGCGCACCCTGTTCAACCTGTGCGATGACGATGGCAGCGTGTTGCTCAGTTTCGATGTGGTGTCGCGCAAGCCGGTACACCACGCTTACAGCGCCTATGGCGCGCACAGCTCGGACGAGCAGGGTGCCTTGCACGGCTACAACGGTGAGTACCGCGAGGCCGAGGGCGACCAGTATCCTTTGGGCAGTGGCTATCGTTGGTACGCGCCGCAGCTCATGCAGTTCCAGGCCCAGGATGGTGCCAGCCCATTCGGCCAGGGCGGGCCGAACGCCTATGGCTACTGCGACGGCGACCCGGTGAATCACAGCGACCCGAGCGGGCAATGGAAACGGCGACGCCAGTACTGGGACTATACGGACTGCGAACCGGCACCGATGAGCTTGGGCAAGCACGGTGCGCTGATCTCCGCGATCATTTTCGGTGGGATCACGGTGCTCTCGGCGGTGATGACCGGTGGTGTGTCACTAATGGTGACCGCGGCGCTGGTGACGCTTGCGGTGGTATCGGCGGCTACGGCGATTGCCGGGGCGATCGTGGCCGAAAGCGACCCAGAGGCGTCACGGATCCTGGGCTGGGTGTCGTTCGCCACGGGCATCGCAGGTGGGCTGGCACAAATGGGCAGGAAAATCACCGTGCTCATGGTGCAATTGGGGCGTTCGGGCAGGCAGGCTGCCCGGCACCTGATACAGAAAGGTGCCGGTGCCTTGCGCAGCCTCCGGCAAGGGCCTGGTCGGCTGCCGAAAACTGTGGTCAAACCGGTGCCTGGCGCGTTACGCAACATTGTCAAAGAGTCCTTGGGTGAATTGCGCATCGGGGAGTTGGACCGCTTTCGGCCGAACATGAGGAACGATTACACGGGGGCTTTGCGGGCCATTGTCAAGGAAGACACTCCATTGCGGCTGGCCTTCAAGGCGCTGGGCGCTGGTGACGTCAAAACGGTCGTGAGTGGCGTAAGCGGCGTGCTGATTCTTACCGACGCGTATGAGGATGACGTGATGAAAACGGTCAATTTGTGGAAGAATACTTGGTCCGCCATGACTTTTTTCTACAAAAATACATGACCTTGCCGCCCCCAAGGCGTTGCTGGGGGAGGGGCCCCGCGATAGCGTTCCATCAAGCGTCAGCCTTTGCTTGATCGAATGCCATCGCGGGCAAGCCCGCACCTGCAGATACGTTCAGCGCCCCAACGGCAGGGCCACGCCGATCAGCGCAAACAGGCCGCCACAGGCACGGTTGAACCCCCGGCCACCCTTGGCCAGCCATGGCCGGATGCGAAATGCCAGGCGCGCCAGCAGGTACTCCACCAGGCACTCGACACTGGCGAAGGTCGCCGCCATCACCACGAACTGCAGCAGCAGGCCGCGCTGCGGGTCGATGAATTGCGGCAGGAACGCGCCATAGAACAACAGCACCTTGGGGTTGGCCAGCGCCGACAGGCAGCCCTGGCGGAACAGCCCGGCATTGCTCAGCGCGGTACTGCCGCGGGGCAACTCGAGATGCAGCGCCGGGGTGCGCCACAGCTGGATCCCCAGCCAGACCAGATAGGCCCCGCCCACCCACTTGAGCACCGTCAGCACCGAGGCCGAGGCCTGCAGCAGGGCACTCAGGCCGAACATGGTCAGGGCGATCAGGGCGCTGAAACCGAACACCCCGCCGCAGATGGTGAACAGCGTGCGCCGGGCGCCGTACAGCGCGCCATGGGTCAGGGCCAGCAGGCTGTTGGGGCCTGGAGTAAGGGACAGGCCAATGCTGGCGAGCAGGTAGATGAGCCAGGTGTCGAGTGCCATGGGTGTGCCTTGTCGGTGGTGAGGGCGCCAGTGTAGGGCAGGGTGGTAGCAATGCAGGGTAGTATTCGGACAACTGATGGTCATATCCGGACATTGCCATGACACCCGACCTGCGTCTGCTGATCCTGCCGCTGCCGGAATTCGCCTTGCTGCCCTTCGGCGCCTTCCTCGACAAGCTGCGCTTTTCCGCCGACGACGAGGACTACAGCCGCCAGCGCTACTGCCGCTGGACCGTGATCGGCCTGGACCTGGCGCCTGTGCCGTCCAGCAGTGGGGCCATGGTGCAGGTGGAGGCGACGTCCGCGCAGGTCGACTGGAGCGCCTACGATCATCTGGTGCTGTTCGGCGGGCGCAATGCCAGCGCCACGGCGGCATTGGCGCCACGCTACCGGGCCTTGCTGAAACAGGCGGCCAAGGCGGGGGTGAGGCTGGTCTGCGTCGACAACGCGGCCTTCCTGCTGGCGGCCTGTGGCCTGCTGGACGGTCATCAGGTGGTGGTGCACTGGCGTCATGAGGCCGAGTTCCGCGTGGCGTTTCCCCGTGTGCGGCTGCTGACCGGGCAGTTGTATTGCTTCGACGGCAGCCGTATCACCTGCGCCGGCGGCACGGCGGCCATCGACCTGGCGGTGGAGCTGATCGCCCGCGCCAGCGGCCGCGCCCGAGCGCTCAAGGGCCTGGCCGACATGCTGGTGGATGAAAGCCGCGACAGCCGCCACGCCTTGCGCTCGCTGGAGGCCGGCGCCGGGGAGGGGCGCCAGGTGCAACGGGCCACGGCGCTGATGCGCCATCACCTGGCGGCGCGGCTGCCGGTGGAGGCGCTGGCGGCGGAGCTGGGAATCAGCCGGCGCCAGCTCGACCGCCAGTTCCAGGCCTGCCATGGCATGAGCGCCAAGGCCTGGTGGCAGGAGCTGCGCCTGCAGCAGGCGCGCTGGCGGTTGCTCAACTCCAGCCACAGCCTGGCGCAGATCGCCGATGAAGTGGGCATGGGCGATGCCAGTTACCTGGGCAAGTGGGTGCGGCGGCGCTTCGGTTGTACGGCGCTGGCGCTGCGCAGATCGTGAGATCGCGGGGCCGCGCAGACCTCAAGCCTTGCGCGGTCCCTGTGGGAGCTGGCTTGCCAGCGATGGGCCGCAGCGCGGCCCCAATACACGTAAGTTGTTCCTGCAGGGCAGTAGCCCGCCTGGCGCGCGTTACTGCGGCGTACCGAACAACCCCGTCCAGTAGATCCCAGCGTCGCTCTTCGGGTCCACCGCATACGCCGCCCCCAGTTCGCGGAAGTCCGCGTTCATCAGCGTGGCGCAGTGCCCAGGGCTGGCCAGCCAGCCGTCGACCACCTTGCGCGCGGTATCGCGCCCTGCGGCGATGTTCTCGCCGATCTGCCGATACAGGTAGCCGGCCAGTTCCGCGCGGTCGCCCGGCGTGCGGCCATCGCGGTCGATATGGTCGAAGAAGTTCTGGTTGGCCATGGCCCGGGTGTGGTTGGCGGCGACGCCGGCCAGGGTCGCGCTCCAGGCCAGCGCCGGGGCGGCGGGGTAGGGCTGGCCGCCGCACTGGCGCGGCAGGTTGCGTGCGGCGTTGATTTCCTGCAACAGCTTCTGCCCTTCGGCCTGCCAGTCGCCCAGGCGCCCGCTGAGCAGCGGGCGGGCCAGGACGATGCGCCAGTCGCGACCCTCCTGGCTGACCCCGATATCGACGAACTGCGGGTCGAGCACCACCTGGCAGAAGCTCTCCTCGATGGCTTTCATCGCCGCCTTGGCATCCCGTGGGCCGGACAGGCTGATGGCCTGCACGTTGACCATCGGGTAGGCGGCGCGGGTCATGGCCTGCTGCAGGTCGCGGGTGCCCTCCGGCGACAGCGCCAGGCGGGTGTCGCTGTTGAGCGGCGGCAGCTCCAGCGAAGCCTCGCCGCCGCAGCGCTGGGCCTGGCTGCGGTAGACGTTGATCGTATCGATCAGTTGCGCTTCTTCGCCGGCATACGCCTGGCTGCCGGGGGCGGCAAGCAGGCCCAGCGTCAGGCCGAGGCAGGCAACGGATGGGACGCGCATGTGGATCTCCCTGTAACTGGCAGCGTCTGGATCTGCGCTGCCCATCCTACACAAGCGCAAGGCTTTTGGCCCGGCCCTGTGCGGTATGAAAACCAAGCCTTGCAATCGATTGCAGTCGGCAAAAGAGGGGGTAGACCGCTGGTCGGCAAAAAAGTGCGGTTGTTTGGTAATAATTCGCACTATCGGCTAGAAACACTACTCAGTCACTTCAAGTTTCTCATCCGCCAGGACGGCCCTGACCCTTCCCGGGAGCCCTCCATGACACGTGCCTGCCCGTATCAATCGACCCTCCTTGCGCTGTGCTGTTCCGTTGCCGTCAGCGCCCATGGCGCAGAGGGCGCCATCGAGCTGGATGCCACCGCCGTCAACGC
The DNA here is from genome assembly GCF_050586565.1 of Pseudomonas sp. WC1. Taxonomy (NCBI): domain Bacteria; kingdom Pseudomonadati; phylum Pseudomonadota; class Gammaproteobacteria; order Pseudomonadales; family Pseudomonadaceae; genus Pseudomonas; species Pseudomonas sp. WC1. The sequence goes on along the minus strand of NZ_JBOBDQ010000044.1, from coordinate 13,380 downwards.
CGAGGCGCTCAAGGCGCCTGCCGGCGAACGGCCCCAACCCTATGCTGGCGGCCAGGTGGCCCGTGGCGGACAGATGGGCGTGCTGGGCAACCAGGACATGATGGACGTGCCGTTCACCATGACCAGCTACACCGCGCAGCTGATCGAGGAGCAGCAGGCCGAGGACATCGGCGACGTGCTGCTCAACGACCCCTCGGTGCGCCAGTCGTTCGGTTTTGGCAACCAGTCCCAGGTCTTCGTCATCCGTGGCCTGCCGCTCAATGGCGACGACGTGGCGTTCAACGGCCTGTACGGCGTGTTGCCGCGGCAGATGATTTCCACCGATGCGGTGGAGCGGGTCGAGGTGTTCAAGGGGCCCAATGCCTTTCTCAACGGCGCCAGCCCGACCGGCACCGGCCTGGGCGGCAACGTCAACCTGCAACCCAAGCGCGCCGGCGACACGCCGACCCGCCGCTATACACAGGACATCAGCAGTGACGGGCGCATCGGCGAGCACCTGGACATTGGCCAGCGCTTCGGCGCGGACAATCGCTTCGGCGTGCGCCTGAACCTCTCGCAGCGCGAGGGCGAGACGGCGGTCGACGACCAGGACCAGCGCAGCAAGCTATTCGTCGCCGGGCTCGACTACCGTGGCGACAACTTCCGGGTGTCGGGCGATTTCGGCTACCAGAAGCAGCGGGTCAACCATATGCGCAACTCAGTGCGCCTGGGCGCCGGCCTGACCGATATCCCCCATGCGCCGGACGCCGATCACAACTACGGCCAGGACTGGGCCTGGACCGAGACCGAGGACACCTTCGGCATGCTCCGCGGCGACTACGACTTCAACGACAACTGGAGCGGCTACCTGGCGGGGGGCGTCAAGCACACCCACGAGAACGGCTTCTACGGCACGCCGATCCTCACCGACGCGGCCAGCGGCGACGCCACCATCGGCGGCTCGAAGATCCCCCACAACGAGGACAACACCACCTTCATGGGCGGCATCAATGGCCGCTTCCAGACAGGGCCGCTCAGCCATCAGCTGAACATCGGCGCGGCGAGCATCTGGACCCAGCAGGAGAACGCCTTCGTCTTCTACAACTCGCAGGCCACCAATATCTACCGCACCGACCCGTTGCCAAAACCGACCACGCCGACCTTCGTCGGCGGCAAGCTGGACGACCCCGGCGTGACCGGCAAGACCCGCAACCGCAGCATCGCGCTGTCCGACACCGTGGGCCTGTTCGATGACACCCTGCTGCTCACCGTGGGCGTGCGGCGCCAGCAACTGCGGGTGGAGGGCTACGCCTACGACGGGCCGGGTCCGGACCTGGGACGCAACGCCTTCTATGACGAGGCGGTCACCACGCCGGTGTACGGCATCGTCTACAAGCTCAACCCATCGGTCTCGCTGTATGCCAACCGTATCGAGGGCCTGGCCCAGGGCACCACGGCATCAGGGCAGGTGATCAATGTCGGCGAGGTGTTCCCGCCGGCCAAGACCAAGCAGGTGGAGGCGGGGGTCAAGCTCGATTACCAGACCTTCGGCGCCAACCTGGCGGTGTTCCGCATCGAGCGGCCCACCGATGGCTTCGTTGACGGCAATGTGTTCGTCCAGGATGGCGAGCAGGTCAACAAGGGGCTTGAGCTCAGTGTGTTCGGCGAGCCGCTGCCGGGGCTGCGGTTGATGGCCGGTGGCACGCGCATGGACACCGAGCTGAAGAACACCCAGGGCGGCACGGCCGATGGCAACCACGCGGTAGGCGTGCCGACCTTCCAGCTCAATGCCAGTGTCGATTGGGATGTGCCGGGGCTGGAGGGCGTGGCGCTCAATGCGCGCATGCTGCGCACCGGCGGGCAGTACGCCAACCCGGCCAACACCCTGAGCCTGCCGAGCTGGAACCGTTTCGACGTTGGCGCGCGCTATCGCTTCAAGGTGCAGGAAAAGGCGGTGACCCTGCGGGTCAACGTGGAGAACCTGACGGACAAGAACTACTGGGCGTCGGCCAATGGGGGGTATTTGACCCAAGGCGACCCGAGGCTGGTGAAGTTCTCGGGGAGCATTGATTTCTGAGGTCTAGACGGTACGTGTGTCGGCTGTGCGGGCCGCATCGCCGGCAAGCCGGCTCCCACACCGACCGCACCGCCCTCAAGCCAGGCGCCATGCCTGTGGGAGCCGGCTTGCCGGCGATGCGGCGCGTCAGCGGCGCCGTTCCCGCCTGCGAACGTGCTGCCTTACCAGAGCGCTACTGCCGCCGCGCCGATCACCCGGCCAAACACCGCCAGCGCCGTGTCCACGTCCGCTTCGCTGGTGTAGCGCCCGATGCTCAGGCGCACGCTGTTGCGCGCCTGGCGCTCGTCGAGGCCGAGGGCCAGCAGCACGTGGGACGCCGCATTGCTCGCCGAGTTGCACGCCGAAGTGCTCGACAGCGCCAGCTCGCCCGCCAGGGCCAGGCTGTTGAAGCCCTTGGCGTCGATGCACAGGTTGAGGGTGTGGGGAATGCGCTGCACCGCACAGCCGTTGAGCGTGACCCCGGGCATTGCCAGTAGGCCGTCGCGCAAGTGCCGGGCGAGTTGCTCCAGGCGCTGGTACTCTGCCGCGCCGGGCTGGCCGGCCAGGGCGAAGGCGCTGCCCATGCCGACGATCTGGTGGGTGGCCAGGGTGCCGGAGCGCAGGCCGCGCTCATGGCCACCGCCGTGCATCTGCGCACGCATCGCCGGGCGGGCGCGAGGGCCGACGTAGAGGGCACCGATGCCCTTGGGACCATAGACTTTGTGTGCCGAGAACGACATCAGGTCGACCGCCTGCTGCGCCAGGTCGATCCGAACCTTGCCCACTGCCTGCGCCGCGTCCACGTGCAAAAGCGCACCGTGCTCGCGGACGATTGCCCCGATAGCGGCAAAGTCGGTCACCGTGCCCAGTTCGTTGTTCACCGCCATCAGCGATACCAGGCGGGTGTCCGGGCGCAGCGCGGCCTGGACCGCTTGGGGCTGGATCAACCCTCGGGCATCCGGGGCCAGGCGGGTCACCGCCCAGCCCAGGCGCTCCAGTTCGGCAGCGGTGTCTAGGATGGCCTTGTGCTCAAGCTGGCTGGTGATCACATGCCCCGGCTGCGCGAAGCCCTGGGCGATGCCCTTGAGCGCGAGGTTGTTCGATTCGGTGGCGCCGGAGGTCCAGACCAGCTCGTCGGGCTGCGCGCCGACCTGCACGGCCACCTGATAGCGGGAATGTTCGACGGCTTCGCGGGCCGCCTGGCCGTGGGAATGGCCGCTGGAGGCGGGGTTGCCGAAGTTCGACTCACGGCCCAGGCAGGTGAGCATGGCGGCGATGACTTGGTCATCGACCGGCGTGGTGGCGGCGTAATCGAAGTAGAGCGGGGTGCTGGGCATGATCAAGGGCGGGTCCGTGCGTGGACGCCGCCTGTCGGCATCCATGGACTCATGCTAGGGAAATGGTGATATGAATGTTTTCCAATTTTTCCAGCTTGTGGGGCTTTCAGGAAAAACTTCTACTCGCTATTTGCTTGGATGTAGAAATATTTTCTTGGCGTATCAAAGCCACTGCCATGGCGCCTGTTTGGTAACCATCACCAGCACGATCAGGAACATCCCGGCAAACCCCACCACCCCCATCCACAGCCATGGGCGATACAGCCGCTGGTAGGCCTGGCCCAGGGCCGCGCCGCTGTCGACCGCCTGGACGGCAAGGGTGTGCAGGCGTTTTTGCAACAGCAACACCGGCAGCCACAAGGCGCCGACCGCGAAGAAGATCAGCAGCGCGGCGCGTAGCCAGTCGGCGGACCACGGCATGCCGCCCATGCTGACCATGGCGTAGCCGGTCAGCAGTTGCAGTACGCCCGCCGGCGTGGTGATCCAGGCGTCGAAGCGCACCACCATCCGCGCCACAGCGGCGATCACCCGCGGATCGCCGCTGCGATTGGCGGAAATCAGGTACAGGTACGAGCCCATGCCGAAGCCGAAGAGAAATACCGCGGCGATGATGTGCAGGTACTTGAGCAGCAGGTAGCTCATCTCAGGCGCGCCTGCGCTGCAAGCCGACGTTGTAGCGCACCTTGTCCGGCTCGCCGATGGCCGCCAGGTACTGTTCGACGCTGATCTCGCCGACGCAGGGGCGGGCGCCCGGTTCAGGCTGGTAGCCTGCGACGACCCTGGCCATCAGCGCCACCGCCGCGCAGCTGGGAATCTCCGGGCCCTTGTCGTCGCTGGCGCTGACCTGGGCCTGCAGGCGCAGTGGCTGCCCTTGCGGGTCCAGCCCGCGGACATCCAGGTACATCGCGCTCTTGCCATCGCCCCAGCGTTCGAAGCGGCTGCCCAGCCGATGCAGGCGTCGCGCCCAAGGCAGCGGGTCACGCACCAGGCCCAGCTTGACCAGCCGCGCCAGTGTCGCGTTGGCCAGGCCGCCGAGCATCAGCCCGGAGCCGGCCTTGAATGCCAGGTCACGGGCGCCATAGCGTTCGGCGAAGATGTCCATGTCCGGCACGTCGACGTTGTGCAGCAGGCGCCAGCCCAGGCCCGGCAGATGGCGCAGCTGCAGGCCGAGCCAACCGTCGACGCTGCACGGGCGGCCGTCGCGCCACTGGCGGATCGGCCGGCCGGCATAGGCCAGCACGCCTTCGATGGTGGACAAGCCGGGCATCTTCGCCGACGACGAAATGCCGTGCTCGATGCGGTCGATGCGGCCGAAGTGATGGCGCTGCTCGTCGAGAATCGCCGACGACAGGCTCGGCACCGAACTGCAGCCACTGAGCAGGGTGACCTGGGCCTCGCGGGCACGTTCGTTCAGTTGGGCGATACCATTGACGAACAGCCGGCAGTCGGACAGGTCGCAGTAGTGCGCGCCGGCTTCAATGCAGGCCTCGGCCACGCGGTAGGGCTGGCCCTGGAAGGGGCCGCCGGTGTGGATCACCCAGTCGATGCGCAGCGCGCGCAGGGCATCGGCGAAGCCGGGGGCCATCGCATCGCCGCACCAGCTTTCGCTGCCGTTCAACCGTGCGGCCAGTTGCGAGAGGCTGTCGGCATTGCGGCCGGCGATCACCAGTTGCACGGCGGGCATCTGGTTCAGGTGGCGGCAGATGATACGGCCGAAGTTGCCGTAGGCGCCGATCACCAGGATTCGGGGAGACATGCTGGGGTCCTTGTGCATGTGTCGGTGGAACGCAGGGCCGCCCTGCGGCCCATCGCCGGCAAGCCGGCTCCCACAGGTGCTGTGCAGTCGTCACCCTGTGGGAGCCGGCTTGTCGTGGCGACGAACCGCGGCGATGGGCTGCAAAGCAGCCCCGGTGTGGTCAGGCGTCGTAGCCGAGGTTCGGCGCCAGCCAGCGCTCGCTCACGGCAATGTCCTGGCCCTTACGTGCGCTGTACTGCTCGATCTGGTCCTTGTCGACCTTGCCCACGGCGAAGTATTGCGCCTGCGGGTGGGCGAAGTACCAGCCGCTGACCGCCGCCGCCGGGAACATGGCGAAGTGCTCGGTGAGGAACACGCCGCTGGGGCCGGTCTCGCCGATCGCGGTGCCGTCGAGCAGGCGGAACAGGGTTTCCTTCTCGGTGTGGTCCGGACAGGCCGGGTAGCCAGGCGCCGGGCGGATGCCGCTGTACTGCTCCTTGATCAGCGCCTCGTTGTCCAGGTGCTCGTCCTTGGCATAGCCCCAGTGCTCCTTGCGCACCTGTTCGTGCAGCCACTCGGCGCAGGCCTCGGCCAGGCGGTCGGCCAGGGCCTTGACCATGATCGAGCTGTAGTCGTCGCCCTTGTCCTGATAGGCCTTGGCCACTTCCTCGGCGCCGATGCCGGCGGTGGTGATGAAACCGCCGACATAGTCGGTCACGCCGCTGGCCTTGGGCGCGACGAAGTCGGCCAGCGACCAGTTCGGCTTGCCGTCGGGCTTGATGGTCTGCTGGCGCAGGTGGTGCAGGGTGGCCAGGGTCTCGCCGGCGTCGCCGTACACCTCGATATCGTCATCGGCCACCTGGTTGGCCGGCCAGAAGCCGAACACCGCGCGGGCGCTGATCAGTTGCTCGTCGATCAGCTTGTCGAGCATCTCGCGAGCGTCCTTGTACAGCGCGGTGGCGGCCTCGCCGACCACTTCGTCGGTGAGGATGCGCGGGAACTTGCCGGCCAGGTCCCAGGAGATGAAGAACGGCGTCCAGTCGATGTACTCGGCCAGGGTGCGCAGGTCGATGTTCTCCAGCACCTTGACGCCGGTGAAGGCGGGCACTGCGGCCTGGTAGGCGGCCCAGTCGTACTGCGGCTTGGCGGCGATAGCCTGGGCGTAGCTCAGGCGCTCGGTGCGGGCGCTGCGGTTGGCGGTGCGCTCACGCACCTCGACGTATTCCTGGCGGGTCTTCTCGACGAAACCGCTCTTGAGTTCCTTGGACAGCAACTGGGTGGCCACGCCCACCGCGCGCGAGGCGTCGGTGACGTAGATCACCGCATCGTTGGAGTACTTGGGTTCGATCTTCACCGCCGTGTGCGCCTTGGAGGTGGTCGCGCCGCCGATCATCAGCGGCAGGTGGAAGTCCTGGCGCTGCATCTCGCGGGCGACATGGACCATCTCGTCCAGCGACGGGGTGATCAGCCCGGACAGGCCGATGATGTCGCACTTCTGCTCGCGGGCGGTCTGCAGGATCTTCTCCGCCGGGACCATCACGCCCATGTCGACGATGTCGTAGCCGTTGCAACCGAGCACCACGCCGACGATGTTCTTGCCGATGTCGTGCACGTCACCCTTGACCGTGGCCATGAGGATCTTGCCCTTGGCTTCGGGCTTGTCGCCTTTCTCGGCCTCGATGAACGGGATCAGGTGGGCCACGGCCTGCTTCATGACGCGGGCCGACTTGACCACCTGGGGCAGGAACATCTTGCCGGCGCCGAACAGGTCGCCAACCACGTTCATGCCGCTCATCAGCGGGCCTTCGATGACTTCGATGGGGCGCGCCGACTGCTGGCGGCACTCTTCGGTGTCTTCGACGATGTAGGCGGTGATGCCCTTGACCAGCGCATGCTCGAGGCGCTTGTCGACCGGCATCGAGCGCCATTCTTCGTTCTCGACTTCCTTGGTGGCGCCGCCGCCCTTGTAGTCATCGGCGATGGCCAGCAGGGCGTCGGTGCCGTGCGGGGTGCGGTTAAGCACCACGTCCTCGACCTTTTCGCGCAGGGCGGCGGGGATCTCGTCGTAGATCTCCAGCTGGCCGGCGTTGACGATACCCATGGTCAGGCCGTTCTTGATCGCGTGGTAGAGGAACACCGAGTGGATCGCCTCGCGCACCGGGTTGTTGCCGCGGAACGAGAACGACACGTTGGACACGCCGCCCGAGCTCAGGGCATACGGCAGGTGGTCGCGGATGTAGGCGCAGGCCTCGATGAAGTCGACGGCGTAGTTGTTGTGCTCCTCGATGCCGGTGGCGACGGCGAAGATGTTCGGGTCGAAGATGATGTCTTCCGGCGGGAAGCCGACTTCGTTGACCAGGATGTCATAGCTGCGCTGGCAGATCTCGCGCTTGCGCGCGGCGGTGTCGGCCTGGCCGACCTCGTCGAAGGCCATCACCACCACGGCGGCGCCGTAGCGTTTGCACAGGCGGGCGTGGTGCTTGAACTGCTCGACGCCTTCCTTCATCGAGATCGAGTTGACGATGCCCTTGCCCTGGATGCACTTCAGGCCCGCCTCGATCACCTCCCACTTGGAGGAGTCGATCATGATCGGCACCCGGGAGATGTCCGGCTCGCCGGCGATCAGGTTGAGGAAGCGGACCATGGCGGCCTGGGAGTCGAGCATCCCTTCGTCCATGTTGATGTCGATCACCTGGGCGCCGGCCTCGACCTGCTGCAGGGCGACTTCCAGTGCCTCGGTGTAGTTTTCCTCGCGGATCAGCCGGGCGAACTTGGCGGAGCCGGTGATGTTGGTGCGCTCGCCGACGTTGACGAACAGCGACTGGCGATCGATGGTGAACGGCTCGAGGCCCGACAGGCGGCAGGCTTTGGGGATGTCCGGGATCGCCCGTGGTTTGTACTTGGCCACGGCCTCGGCGATGGCCTGGATGTGCGGCGGGGTGGTGCCGCAGCAGCCGCCGATGATGTTGAGGAAGCCGCTGGCGGCGAACTCCTCGACCACCGCGGCCATCTCGGCCGGGGTCTCGTCGTACTCGCCGAAGGCGTTGGGCAGGCCGGCGTTGGGGTGGGCGGAGACGTGGGTGCCGGCCTTGGTCGACAGCTCTTCGAGGTACGGGCGCAGGTCCTTGGCGCCGAGGGCGCAGTTCAGGCCCACGGAAATCGGGTTGGCGTGGCGTACCGAGTTCCAGAACGCCTCGGTGGTCTGGCCCGACAGGGTGCGGCCGGAGGCGTCGGTGATGGTGCCGGAGATCATGATCGGCAGTTCGATGCCGTCGTCCTCGAACACCTGCTGCACGGCGAAGATCGCCGCCTTGGCGTTGAGGGTGTCGAAGATGGTCTCGATCAGGATCAGGTCGGCGCCGCCCTCGATCAGGCCACGGGTGGCCTCGATGTAGTTCTCCACCAGTTCGTCGAAGGTGACGTTGCGGTAGCCGGGATCGTTGACGTCGGGGGAGATCGAGCAGGTGCGGCTGGTCGGGCCGAGCACGCCGGCGACGAAGCGCGGCTTGTCCGGGGTCTCCAGGGTCTTGGCGTCGGCCACCTGGCGGGCGATGCGCGCGCCTTCGACGTTGAGCTCGTAGACCAGTGCCTCCATGCCGTAGTCGGCCTGGGAAATCTGCGTGGCGTTGAAGGTGTTGGTCTCGAGAATATCGGCGCCGGCGTCCAGGTAGGCTTTCTCGATCGCGGCGATCACATCGGGGCGGCTGAGCAGCAAAAGATCGTTGTTGCCTTTGACATCGCTTGGCCAATCGGCAAAGCGCGTGCCACGATAGTCGTGTTCCTCGAGGCGGTAACTCTGGATCATAGTACCCATGCCGCCGTCGAGGATCAGGATGCGCTCTTTGAGTGCGTTCTGGAGTGCTTGTAAACGAGCGCTGCGGTCGGACATAGGACTACCTGGTCGGGCAAATAACAGAAGGTGCCGAATAATAACAAAGCTGCACGGATTTTAGGCGTATCGCCCATTCGCATGAATTTCCCTCATGTTAGCGCGACGCCCCCAACACCTCAGGACCCGCCAGGCACATCGTGATGGCTTCAAGTAACCAGGACATTCGGCACATGCTGCATCGCATACTTGCCAGCGCCTTCGCCTTGCTCATCAGTGGCGCGGCGTTCGGGCAGGCCCCCCAATCGAGCCCTACGATTTCATACACCCGGGATATCCAACCGATCTTCACCGAGAAGTGCGTGGCCTGCCACGCCTGCAACGATGCTGCCTGCCAGCTCAACCTGGGCAGCGCCGAGGGCGCCGAGCGCGGCGCCTCGAAGGTGCCGGTCTACCAGGGCGAGCGCAGCCAGGCGGTACCCACCACGCGGCTGTTCTACGATGCCCGCGACGAAGCGGGCTGGCGCAAGCAGGGCTTCTACTCGGTGCTGGACAAGCAGGGCAGCCAGGCGGCGCTGATGGCGCGCATGCTCGAACTGGGCCACAAGACTCCGCTCACGCCCAACGCCAAGCTGCCCGAAGAGATCGTGCTGGGGCTTAACCGCAACAACATGTGCCCGTTGCCGCATGAATTCGACGCCTATGCCGGCGCCCATCCCAAGGAGGGCATGCCCCTGGCGGTCACCGGCCTGACCGACCAGGAGTACCAGACCCTGCAGCGCTGGCTGGCCGCTGGCGCGCCAGTGGAGAAGACGCCGATCCAGCCCAGCGCGGCAGAGGTGAAGCAGATCGCCGACTGGGAAGAATTGCTCAATCGTCCCGGCTCGACCGAGGCGCTGGTCGGCCGTTGGCTGTACGAGCACCTGTTCCTCGCGCACATCCATTTCGTCGGCGGCGAGCAGGGCCATTTCTTCCAGTGGGTGCGCTCGCGCACGCCGAGTGGCCAGCCGGTGGACCTGATCGCCACCCGCCGCCCCAACGACCCGCCGGGCACCGATTTCTACTATCGGTTGATCCCGGTGCAGGGCGTGATCGTGCACAAGACCCACATCACCTACCCGATGGGGCCGCAGAAGCTCAAGCGGGTCAAGCAGCTGTTCTACAGCGGCGACTGGCACGCCAGCGCACTGCCGGGCTATGGGCCGCGGCACCGGTCCAACCCGTTCGAGACCTTCGAGGCGATCCCGGCGGTGGCCCGCTACCAGTTCATGCTGGACAACGCCGAGTACTTCGTTCGTACCTTCATCCGTGGCCCGGTGTGCCGCGGGCAGATCGCCACCGACGTGATTCGCGACAATTTCTGGGCGCTGTTCCAGGAGCCGGCCCACGACCTGTACATCACCGACGCCCAGTACCGTGGCGAAGCCACGCCGCTGCTGGCCATGCCAGGGCAGATCGACGACGTGGGCAGCGTGCTGAGCCTGTGGCACGCCTACCGCGACAAGCGCAACGAGTACGAAGCCCTGCGTCGTGAAGCCTATGCCGAACAGCCGGCGCCAAGCTGGTCGACGCTGTGGGCGGGCAACGACAACGCGTTGCTGAGCATCTTCCGCCACTTCGACAGCGCCTCGGTGACCAAGGGCCTGATCGGTGACGTGCCGCTGACCATGTGGCTGTTCGACTACCCGCTGTTCGAGCGCACCTACTATCAGCTGGCGGTGAACTTCGACGTGTTCGGCAACGTCTCGCACCAGTTGCAGACGCGGTTGTACTTCGACCTGATCCGCAACGGCGCCGAGGTCAACTTCCTGCGCCTGATGCCGGCCGGCAAGCGCGGCGAGATCCTCGGCGACTGGTACCAGAACAGCGGCAAGGTGAAGATGTGGATGGACTACGAGGACATCGACACCAGCACTCCGAGCGCGCTGAAACTGGACAAGCACGATCCCAAGCGTGACTTCGGCCTCAAGCTGCTGCAACGCACGGGCAGCCTGAACGCCGCCCCGGACCCGATCAACCGCTGCCAGGGCGCCTATTGCTCGCGGCCCGGCCTGTCCGCGGAGTTCCGTGACGCCGAGCAGTCGCTGAGCCGCCTGGTGTCGCGCCCGGCGGCGGGGCTCAAGGTGATCGGCCAACTGCCCGAGGCGAGCATGCTGCGCATCGAAGGGCAGGGCGGCCAGCGCCAGGTCTACAGCCTGCTGCGCAACCGCGCGCACAGCAACGTGGCGTTCCTGCTTGGCGAGGCCTACCGCTACCAGCCGGGGCTGGACACCCTGACCCTGTATCCGGGCGTGCTTAGCAGCTACCCCAACTTCATCTTCAATATCCCGACGGCCGATGTGCCGGAGTTCGTCGAAGACATGGAGGCGGCGCGTGACGACACCGACAAGTTCGAACGCATCGTCATGCGCTGGGGCGTGCGCCGCAGCCATCCTGAGTTCTGGCACTACTTCCATGACCTGAACAGCTACATCAAGCAGACCCAGCCGGTGGAGGCAGGGGTGCTGGACATGAACCGCTACGAGAACCTCTGATCGGTTGGCCGGGACTTTCCCGGCATCCTGTGGTCGGAATCGGTAGGTAGGCCCTGGGCTGCTCTGCAGCCCATCGCCGGCAAGCCGGCTCCCACAGAAGTGCGCGAACCCTGTGGGAGCCGGCTTGCCGGCGAAACGAGCGCGAAGGGCTCGCCGGGCCTCAATGCACCGCCGATCACAGGATATTTCATGCTGTATTCGCTTCAGGCACTCCGGGCATTCGCCGCCTGGGTGGTGGTCTGCCACCACTTCATGCAGATCTTCTTCGACTTCCACGCCACGGGCCCCGTCGGCCAACTGCTCGCCGACCGCGGCGCGGCAGGGGTGGACATCTTCTTCGTCATCAGTGGCCTGGTGATCTACCTGTCAACCCGCGACAAGGCCATCGCCCCCGGGCAGTTCCTGCTCAACCGTGCCTTGCGCATCGTGCCCGCCTACTGGTTCTACAGCCTGCTGATGGCCGTGCTGATGCTGGTCGCCAGCCACTGGATGCCGCACCAGGTGTTCGAGTGGCAGCACCTGCTGCTGTCGCTGCTGTTCATTCCGGCGGAAAACCCCGGTGGCTACGGGTTGTATCCGACGCTCAATGTCGGCTGGACGCTGAACTTCGAGATGTTTTTCTACCTGCTGTTCGGCCTGGCCTTCCTGGTGCGCCAGCGTCATCACCTGTTGCTGGTGACGGCGGCATTGCTGCTGGTGAGCGAAGTGCTGGGGCGCCTGGGTGTGCTCAGCCGCTTCTACAACAACGACATCGTCTACGAGTTCCTGCTGGGCATCGGCCTGGGCGTGCTGTACCGCCGCGGTCTGATCCGCGAAGGCCTGTGGTTGCCGCTGGGCCTGCTCGGCCTTGCAGGGTTCGCGCTCTATCATCTCGACGCTTCGCAGCGCCTGTTGCACTGGGGCCTGCCGAGCGCCCTGGTGGTGCTGGCGTTCATTGCCCTGGAGCCGTACTTCAAGGGCAACCAGGTGCTCAAGGCGCTCGGCGACTGTTCCTACTCGGTGTACCTGGTGCACGTGCTGGTGCTGTACGGCGGCCTGTTCATCAGCGAGTGGTTGCGCCTGAACCCTTACCTGGTGTTCGCCTTGTGCGTGCCGTCAATCGGACTAATGTCGTGGCTCAGCTACCAATGGCTGGAACGTGGCCTGTATTGGCGGCTCAAGGGCTGGTTGGCCGCCAGTGCGGCGCGGGAACCGGCGTTGGCGCTATCCCGAGTCAAATGCTAGGACTTTGTTACCCGGCCGGGTTGGCGTACACTGCCGGCAAGTCTGTGAGGAACTTCCATGAGCGCTATAACCATTACCGACGCCGCCCATGATTACCTGGCCGATCTGCTCTCCAAGCAGAACACGCCTGGCATCGGCATCCGTATTTTCATCACCCAGCCGGGCACTACCTACGCCGAGACCTGCATTGCCTACTGCAAGCCGGGCGAGGAGAAGCCCGACGACCAGCCGGTGGGCCTGAAGAGCTTCACCGCCTACCTCGATGCGGTCAGCGTGCCGTTCCTGGAGGACGCGCTGGTCGACTACGCCACCGACCGCATGGGCGGCCAGCTGACCATCAAGGCGCCGAACGCCAAGGTGCCGATGGTCAACGAGGACAGCCCGATCAACGAGCGCATCAACTACTACCTGCAGACCGAGATCAACCCGGGTCTGGCCAGCCACGGCGGCGCCGTGAGCCTGGTGGACGTGGTCGACGACGGCATTGCCGTGCTGCAGTTCGGCGGTGGTTGCCAGGGTTGCGGCCAGGCCGACGTGACGCTGAAGGAAGGCATCGAGCGCACCCTGCTCGAGCGTATTCCCGAGCTCAAGGGCGTGCGCGACGTGACTGACCACAGCCAGAAGGAAAACGCGTACTACTGATCGCCAGTGGTGACGCCATCGCGGGGCAAGCCCGCTCCCCCGCC